>NZ_CP159803.1:1200000-1500000 GCF_048085745.1 Candidatus Pseudothioglobus sp. Uisw_086
AAGCGAATTAGGCCACTTCTTCTATTATTATGCGCCAGAGCAACTAACTATAAAGGTGATTATCATCACTCAATGGCAGTTGTAATTGAACTCATTCATACTGCAACTCTTCTGCATGATGATGTTGTAGATAGCTCATCCATCCGTCGAGGCCATGAAACTGCAAACGAATTATGGGGTAATGCCCCAAGTGTGCTAGTTGGTGACTTTTTATACTCAAGGGCATTTGAAATTATGGTTGAACCCAACTCGATGCAAATAATGAAAATCCTATCTAAAGCAACCAATCAAATTTCAGAAGGAGAGGTGCTTCAATTATTAAGCATTAAAAATGCTAACGTTTCTCAGACAGAATATTTTGAAGTAATTGAAAGAAAAACAGCCTGTCTCTTTAAGGCTGCATGCCAAATAGCTGGAATCTTAGCTGAATCCAATAAAAACGTAATTAATGGGCTTGGTGGCTTTGGAATGCATTTAGGTAATGCCTTTCAGATTATAGATGACACCCTTGATTATGAATCAAATTCTTCTGTTATTGGAAAAGAAGTTGGCGATGACTTGTCTGAAGGAAAAGTTACACTTCCGATGATTTATGCCCTTGAAAATACGAAAGGGGCTGAAAAAGCAACTCTTTCCAATGCCATAACCAATGCTGACTCTTCAAACATAGATAATATTGTAAATATTCTTCTTAGTATTAATGCATTTGAATATAGCCGCAAAGTAGCAAAAAATGAATCCACTAAAGCACTGAAGTTTCTGGAAGTTATTCCTAACTCCGAATATCGCTCTGCACTTCAACTATTATGTGAGCTTTCACTAGATAGAAACTCTTAACCCACTTAATGCTTACAACAAAACTTAAACAGCAAATACGCTCTTCCTTTGAAGATGCGAAAAAACAATTACCAAATTTTAGTAACCGCTCATCTCAAAATAAAATGATTGCTGAGATTTCAAAAACATTGACAGGTGAGTATGCCAATTCAAACCCAATCATATGTGTTGAAGCTCCAACTGGAACTGGGAAAACTATGGCTTACCTAGTGAGCTGCTTACCAATTGCAAAAGAGTCAAAAAAGAAGCTAGTTATAGCTTCTGCAAATGTAGCACTTCAAGAACAAATTCTAAATAAAGATATTGTTGAGGCAGAGAAATATTCTTCAGTTGATTTTGAATATGCTTTAGCTAAAGGAAGGTCAAGATATGTTTGTATTCGAAACTTAATTAATCTAACAGAAGACAACTCAAGCTCTCCTTCTCTTTTAGATGATGCTCTTCTTTGGGATGAAAAGCCAAGTAAAAATGACTTAGATGTTTTAAGTGAAATGACTGAAAGTTATTCTGCCACAAGGTGGAGTGGGGAAATTGATGACCTTGAGAATCCACCTGAAAATAAATTATGGCAAAAAATTGCCTGCAATCGATTTACATGCAACTCTAAAAATTGTGAATTTTATAATGATTGTGCTTTCTTTAAAGCTAGAAAAAAAGCCTCACATGCTGACGTAATTATTGCAAATCATGATCTAGTTTTGGCCGATATTATTAATGGTAACAATGTTCTTCCTGAAGTTGAAGATTGTATTTTTGTTTTTGATGAGGCTCATCATCTATCTCAAAAAGCACTGTCTCATTTTTCACTGGGTGGAAGTACTGAGTTTATGAAAACATCTATCCGTCAATATCAGAGCGCCATAGATCAAATTATAAAAATTATAAAAATTACAGCCCCTGCTAGTTATATTGAAAAGACAGACGAAGCTATAAGTGATCTAACTGAAGTCATCTCAAATCTTGAATATCAAGATGATATTCATCTATTTCCAATAACTGGTGTGCCTAGTGAAATACTGAATTTAACCAAACAAATATTAGTCTTATTTAGTTCAGCGTATAAAGATTTTTCAGAGCATAAAGATATTTGGGAAGAGCACTATAAAAGTAATAATATTGACCAGGCTATAACTGATAACTTAAATAATATAATTGGTCAAAATAATCAAAATCTATCTTCAATCTTATCGCTTTTAAATACATTCAATCAGAACCTAAATAATGAACAAGCTCCAACAAGTAACTGGATAAGTCAATCAAAGCTTGCTAATAAAAAAAATAACTATCAACTAAACACCGCAAAAATTGATGTCTCTAGCTATTTAGACAAATTAATATGGTCTAAAGCAGCAGGAGTTGTTTTTACATCGGCTACATTGACTGCTCTAGGAAGCTTTGATAGATTAAATCAACAACTTGGATTAAAGTTATTAGAAAATCAATATCTTCGCCTGGCATCTCCGTTTAATCATGAGTCAGTTGACTTTATAATCGCTAAAATTAAAGCAAGCCCAACACAGTCTTTTGATCATACTCAAGAAATTGCGCTAGAGTTAAAAAAACGTATTGATACATCAGCAGCCACACTCGTGCTTTTTGCATCAAACAATCAAATGCAGAGTGTAGCTGACTTAATAGAAAAATCATTAGATTGTGATCTATTTATTCAAGGCGAATATAGCAAGAAAAATATTCTAGAAAGACATATTGAAAATAGAAAAAATGGTTTAGGCAGTATAATCTTTGGTCTTGATAGCTTTGCTGAAGGCGTTGACCTTAAAGGTGATAATTTAAACCACGTAATTATTGCTAAGTTAAGATTTAGTGTTCCAACATCGCCAATTGAAAAAACGACTCAATCATATCTTGAGTCGTTAAATCGAAATTCATTTATGGAAATTTCTCTACCAGACGCTTCATTAAGATTAATACAAGCTTGTGGGAGGCTCATAAGAACTGAGACAGATTCGGGTAAAATTACTATTTTTGATAATAGGCTAGTAACAAAGTTTTATGGAAAACATCTTATTAAAGCACTTCCAAATTTTAATATTATTGTAGAAAAAAGCTAATTTTAAATATTATATTTTTATCAAATTAAAGGTTGGCAGAATTTTTTGATAAATACTCTTCAACGCTTTCAGCTGATTCCTTCATTCCTTCATCACCCTTATTCCATCCTGCAGGGCATACCTCTCCATTTTCAGTATGAAAATCAAGTGCATCAACCATTCTTAGCATTTCATCCACATTTCTACCTAGAGGATGATCATTAACAACTTGATGACGAACAACAAAATTCTCATCAATTAAAAAAGATGCCCTTAAAGCTGTTCCCTCTGGGTGGACAATGCCATACTTTTCCATAATTTTATGATCCATATCAGAAACTAATGGAAAATCAATAAATCCAATACCACCATCATTTATTTTAGTATTTCGCCAAGCATTATGAGTATGTCTAGAGTCAATAGAAACACCAATTAACTGAGTATCGAGCTTATCAAAAGCAGCAACTCTATGGTGATGTGCTAGTATCTCTGTCGGGCATACAAACGTAAAATCTAAGGGGTAGAAGAACAATACAATTTTTTTACCTTTAAAACTTGATAGTTGAAAATCCTCTACAATTTGCCCATCTGCAAGAACTGCTGTCGATATAAAGTCTGGTGCATGCTGTGTAACTAAAACGCTCATAGTTTTGTCCTTATAGTAATGATTAATGTTTTTTTTTAATTCTGTAGTTAATGTAAATATAATTTATTACTTTTAATTAGTTATATTTGTAGTGATATTTGGAGATATTCCCCTTAAGTCTAAGGTCATTTTTAACTTCATCTAAAATCACTTTTCCAATAATTTTTTTTGGGATACCTAATCTCCTCATCGATATAAAATCTAGTCGATTAGTTTTTTTTAAAATAAAGAGTTTGTATCTATACCAATATTTCATTTTTATTTTTATACTCTATTAAAAAAAGCCCTATGCAAGGAGGAAGACATAGGGCCAATTAATCACAGACATACACATTTAAAGGAAGTAAAAAAATATGAATGCAATCAATTTATCACTTAGTTAAATCTCCTTTGATATTTGCTTCATCATAGTTCGGAGGGCTATTTTGAAGCTGTTGAAACAATTACCAATAGATAGCAGCGTACGATCTTAGGAGATTGCATTAGGAAGCTGAATTTATTAGTAATCAATTTCGAACCTTTGCTTAATTATTTATTAAATGATAATGATACTCATTCTCATTAACAATTGCAAGCTATATTTAAAAAAAATATTTAAATTAAATGATTTCAATGAAAAATAAAAGCATTTAACTTAAAATAGCTCGTTACATACTTAAACTATTAAGTTAGCAATGCACTCTATAAATCGCACTAAAGAAAGTCAAAAAGCTACTGTTATAGGAGCAATTACTGATTTTTTACTTTCTGTTATAAAAGTTTCTCTCGGAATCATAGGTCAATCAGGGGCTCTTATTGCAGATGGAATTCATTCATTCTCAGATCTTCTCACAGACTGGGTTACATGGTATGCCGCAAAACTTTCTGGAGAAGCGCCCGATGCTGATCATCCTTATGGACATGAAAGATTTGAAACAGTTGCGACTTTAGGATTAAGTATCTTTTTAGCAATAGTTGGTACTATTATTATTTTTGATGGATTTGGCCGCTTCAGTGATGCCACTGCTCTAAAGCATGAAAACTGGTTAATTGCTGCTGCTGCATTATCAATTCTTAGTAAAGAAGCTTTGTATTGGTATACAGTTAAAGTTGCTAAAAATATTAAGTCTGACTTACTTAAAGCAAATGCTTGGCATCATAGAACTGATGCATTTTCCTCTATAGTTGTTGTTTTTGGAATTATAGGTGCTGCCAATGGATACTTTTTCCTAGATAGCGTTGCTGCAATTATAGTTGGCTTAATGATTATTTATATTGGCTGGCAACTTGGATTTGAAGCGACTAAAGAATTAGTAGATACTTCAATTGACCCAGAAGACATAAAAAATCTTCATAAAGCGCTTGCTGATATTAAAGGAGTAAATAGCGTTCATACCTTAAGAACCAGAAAAGTTGGTCATAAAAAATCGGCTGACGTTCATGTCCAGGTCAATCCATTTTTATCCGTTAGTGAGGGTCATATAATAAGTGTTAGCGTTGAGAGAGTTGCAAAAGAATGTATAGAGGAGCTTGATGATGTAACTGTTCACATTGATCCTGAAAATGATGAAGAAAAAGAAGATGCGCCTTATAAGGACCTTCCAGAGAGAGCTCAAGCATTAGAGATTATTAGTCAGTCGCTCAAACTTGAGAATTGCTCTTATGAAATTGAAAGAACCCAACTGCACTATCTAGAGGGTGAAATACTAGTGGACTTTTATCTTTCGGTTGATTATTTAGATAACAATGAAATTAGTACGATCAATTTTGATCTCAGCGAAATTATAAAAAAACTTCCAGGATTTGGTGAAGTAAAGGTTTACTTTAGTTAATTTTTACAGTGCATGATAAGCATGGCAAATTGCTCCTGCTAGAGCGTCTCCAGCATCTTCTTGTGGGGCTTTATTTAATTTGAGGAGCTGCTGCACCATAAAAGAAACCTGCTCTTTCGATGCGTGACCTCTTCCAACAACTGCTTTTTTAATTTGATTAGCTGTGTAATCTACAATTGGAATACCTTGGCCTCCAGTTGCAGAAATAATAGCACCACGAGCATGTCCAAGTTTAATTGCAGCATCAGGATTTGGCCTATCAGGCCTCATAAATACTCTTTCAATAACGACTATATCAATTTCATGCTTAGCAATAACCTCTTTAACACCTTCATATATCGTAATAATTCGCTCATTTAAATCACCCTGAGTTCTGATACAACCACTACTAAGATATGTAAATTTTAGTTTCTTTGCCTCAATTAAACCAAAACCAGTAATTCTAGAGCCAGGATCTATACCAAGTATTTTCATTGGGATATTTTATCAGCTATGCAAAAACTAACCAGTATTTTAGTAAAAAAGTTATAATGCTTTTTAAAAAATTTTAAAAGGAAAATTTATGGCAGTAATTGAGCTTTCACAAGCAAATTTAGATGAGACTATTAACAATAATGAAATTGTAATTATTGATTTCTGGGCTCCTTGGTGTGGTCCATGTATTCAGTTTGCTCCAACCTTTAAAGAAATCTCTGAGAAGGTTGATGGGGTGACCTTTGCTAAAGTCAACACTGAAGATGAACAAGAACTTGGCGCTCAATTTCAAATTAGATCAATCCCAACTTTAATGATTTTTAGAGATGGAATTGGAATTTTTTCACAGCCAGGGTCTATGTCTGGGAAAGACTTAGAAGACTTATTAGAAAAAGCTAAATCAATTGACATGGACGAAGTAAGAAAAGAGCTTGAAGATCAAAAAAGCAAACCTAGCTAAAAAAATCTAAATATTTCTGCTCACTAAAGCCCACCATTATTTTGTCATCCCTTATCATAACTGGCCTCTTAATTAAAGTTGGGTATTTCAAAATTAACTCATAATCAACATTATCTTTCTCACTTTCAGTTAATGTTCGATAGGTAGTTGAGCGCTTATTAATAAGAACCTCAAATCCAACTTTTTCAATCATTTTTTGAAACTCATTTTTTGAAATTGGGTCGACTCTAAAGTCTATAAATTCATAAGCTATATCATTAGAAGATAAATACTTAAGAGCTTTTTTGACAGTATCACAGTTCTTGATACCATAAATTTTATTAGTGCTACTCATAATAAATATTGGAAAATATATTGAAGACAGATAAAAGCATAAATTACTTAAGTTTCTAAAAGAAAGGTTACTGGCCCATCATTAATAAGTGAAACCTGCATGTCCGCTCCAAAAATACCGCTTTCAGTAATGGTGCCCATAGATTGAGTTTTTTCAAGAAAATTATTGTATAGTTTTTCTGCTTCAGTTGGAAGCATTGCTGTTGAAAAACCTGCCCTTGTTCCGTTCTTGGTGTCTGCTGCAAGAGTAAATTGAGATACGATTAAAAGCTCTCCATTTATATCACGAATACTTAAATTCATCTTCTCATCTGAATCTGGAAAAACTCGATATGAGAGTATTTTTTTTACCATCTTATCTGAGGACATCATGTCATCTTGCTTCTCAATACCAATAAAAACTAGCAGACCTTTACTAATTTGACCCACTACTTTTCCTTCAACTTCAACCTTTGAAGAGCATACTCTTTGAAGTAAAGCTTTCATTTAATTATGATGAGAGGTGAGAAATATCAGCAACAGACAAAAACAGAGCTCTAACTCGACTAATCAGGGCAAGTCGAGCCTCACGTATTTTTAAATCCTCTGTATTAACCATAACATTATCAAAGAATGTATCTATCGCCTCTTTTAATTCAAGCAACGAGCGCATGGTCGTCTTGTAATCTTTCTTATCTGATAATTGTTTAGATAGTAACTCTATAGCTTTATAAAGATTTTTTTCCGAGTCTTCAATTAACGCCTCAGAATTAAGGTCATTATGATGTTCTGTTGAATCTTTAAGAATATTTGCAATTCTTTTATTTGACTCAATCAAGCTCTTGGCGTCAGCACTTTGAGTAAACTCATTAAGCGCTTCAACTCTTAAATGAAAATCAAACGGTGAGTCTGGACTAACTGCCAAAACAGCTTTATAAACGTTGCTATCGATATTAGCATCTTTGTAGTAGGCTTTTAGCCGCTCCATCATAAATTTATAGATTGAGTCAGAGGAGCCCCTATCTACTCCCTCTAAGTGTAAATCTAGAGAGAATTTAATTAATGACTTAAGGTTTAATTCTATTTTGGCCTCAAGCAGTATTCGTAGCAATCCAAGAGCTAGCCTTCTAAGTGCATAGGGGTCTTTAGAGCCTGTTGGAGCCTGTCCAATTCCATAAATACCAGTAATAGTATCTAGCTTATCCGCGATTGCAACTACAAGACCTTCACTTGTAGAGGGCAATGTATCACCTGAAAATCGAGGTTGATAGTGCTCCCTAATAGCTATTGAAACAGCTTTTGACTCACCATCATTAAGGGCATAATAGCCACCCATAATTCCTTGTAAATCAGCAAATTCACCAACCATTTCACTTAAAAGATCAGATTTGCATAAAAGACCAGCACGAGAAGATTCTTTAGTATCAAATCCAACCAACTCTGCAATGTAAGAACTTAGGCGCTCTATTCGCATCGCTTTTTGAGCCATGGAGCCAAGAGACTTCATAAACAAAACATTATCCAACCCATCTATTCTCTGATCAAGCCTGACAGCCTTATCTTGATTCCAAAAAAACTCAGAATCTGATAGCCTAGGATGAATAACCCTTTCATTGCCTTCAATAACTACTTTTAAATTACTCGATTCAATGTTTGCAACAGAAATAAATAATGGTAACAAACCCCCCTTACTGTCTACTAAATGAAAGTATTTTTGATGTGACTTCATTGCTGATATTAGAGCTTCATGAGGAACAGATAGGAATTTTTCATCAAACTTTCCAGCAAAAGCTCTAGGGTACTCAACTAACGCACAAACTTCGTCCAGCAAAAATTCATCGATAACTACTGCAGCATTATTTTGCTTTGCTACTAATAAAATCTGCTCACGGATAATCTCTTTGCGCTTTTTAAAATCAACAATGATTTGAGCGCTTTTTGACATTACCGACTCATATTCACTCGCGTGTGAAAGTTCAATAGTAAGATCTTTTTGAAATCTTAAACCCCTCGTAACTCTTCCACTTTCAAGTCCCATTATTTTTGCTGGAACAATCTCTTTATCAAGCATTACAACAAGCCAGTGGACGGGCCTAACAAAAGAATGGTCTGCACTGCCCCATTTCATTGCTCTTGTAATTGGAATATTTTTAATTGAGCTTTCTATTACTCTTGGTAAGAGACTACTAATAATTTGACCAGCCTCTTCTTTTGAGTAGAAGTAGTATTCTTTGCCGCCTAATTGTTTTTTTTCGAGCTGACTTAAATCAACTCCACAAGATTTTGCAAAGCCATTAATCGCCATTTCTGGAGATTCTGTTGAAGGGCCTTTTTTTTCTATAACTTGGTCTTTTTGTTTGCTTTGTATCTCTGTAATAGATACAGCTAAACGCCTTGGGGTAGCGAAAGACACGATACTAGATGAAGAAATATTAATCTTTTTAAGTTCATCAGCAAAATTGTTCTTAAGGGATTCTGAAAGCTTCAATAAAAGCTTTGGAGGCAGTTCTTCAGTTCCTAATTCCAATAAAAAATCATGTGTTTTCATAGTTAATATTTAGGTTAATTTACACTAAATATAAAGTAAAGCTCTTTGTCAAATACAGCTTCATCAGGAGCCCCAGGAAGTGGTGAGGCTTTATTTACAGCTCTTTCAATTGAGTCCTTGAATGACTTTCCAAGAGAACTATTACCAACATTAGCATTTTTAACATCTACCGCCTTAACATTTCCATCTCTATCTTGAACAACATAAACTTCAGCTGTCCAATCATCTTCAGCTGACTGGTACCTCCAAAAGGTTTTAACTCTGGCCGCTATATTATTTATATATGCATTCTGAAGGGTATTAAGTTGATCCTCAATGATTAATGATCTTGCTGTATCTTGCTCATCTTGAACTTCTTTAGCAAGGAGCTGTCTATATTGAATTTCAGCTTCAGCCTCTTTAAGGGCTGCTATTTCTAATTCCAATAGATCCTTATTCTGCTGATCTTCTTCTAATTGTTTGGAAGCCTTTTTGACGAGTAATTCAGCATCTTTAGTTTTGGCTTCAATAGTGCTTTGCTTAACCTCAGCTGCTTTAATTTTAATTTCTAATGCGACGCGCTTTGCTTCTGCTAATTTTAATTTCAGCTCTTCAGCTATACGTTTTGCTTCTGCCTTTTTAACTTGCTTATCAACTTCTTTTGCAAGTATTTCAGCGTCCCTAGCTGTTTCTTGGGCTAATAATACAGCCTCTTTTGCTTTAAGTTCTTCAGCTTTAGTTTTTGCTTCAGCCTCTTTTACTAATGCAGTTGCCTCTTTTGCTAATATTTCTGCCTCTTGGGTTTTAACCTCTTCAGCTTTTCGTTTTATTTCTGCAAGTTTTGTTTTAACTTCCTCTTGCTTTCGTTTTGCTTCAGCAAGTTCAATCTTTTTAGCCGCAGCCTCAACAAGAATCTCAGCCTCTTTAGTCTTAGCCTCTTCAGCTATACGTTTCACTTCAGCTTTTTTCGCCTTGTCCTGTTCAATTTTTGTCTTTGTTTCAGCATCAGCAATTATTTCATTAGCTTTGCTCGCTTGAATTTCAGCCTCTTTAGTCTTGGCCTCTTCTGATTTACGCTGAAGTTCAGCCATAATTTTTTTAGCTTTTGCCTTTAAAGCCTCTTGCTCTGCAACTTTCTGGTCTTTTTGAGCAGTCTCTGATCTCTTTTCTTCGCTTTTAATCTTTTGTTGCTTTTGTTTCTCTACGTCTTTTAACCGCTCTTGCTCTGCTTCAATTATCTCCATATCAATCATAACTGCTTGAACTGGCGCAGAAGGCAAGATACTTGAGTTTTGCTCTGGAGGACTCCAGCGCTCAACATTTGCATACAGTAAACCAAATAGAAGAGTTGCATGTAAGATAACTGCAGCCCAAAAAGCGATTGGATGTTTTTTAGATATCTTAACCATTGGCTGCATCATTGTATTGATGAGGCCTAATATAAATAAGGCGAATTTTTTTAGGTACTTGTAAAGAACACTTGAAGCCTTAATAATGAAATTTTTAAGTCCAGAGGTTTTAGCTTCTTGCACATCTGAAGACTCCCCTTTATCTTTTTCTTCTGAGTCTATTTCTGCTTTTTTAGGTATTAAGTTACTAAAAAACTGAGTAATTTTTTTAAAAAAATTCATAATTAGAATTCAACTAATTTGGGTTTTCGGTCATAAAGCCAACCTTATCAATCTTGCCATACTGTTTTAATACAGCAATAATTTCAATAACTTTTTCATAAGCTACTTTTTTGTCACCCCTAACAAAAACTTGCATATCTGGATAAATCTCTTTTCGAGCAAGCACTTGATTTATAGCCACATTTAATGAAACTGGTTCAAGATCTTCAATCGCATCCATTCCAGGACTGGTCATTGGATTTATAAAGTAGTTTCCATCTACATCAACTGAAATGATTGAAGGCTGCTGGTCTTGGTAATCAACAACTCCAGCAGGGGCGCTTGGCAAGTCAACCTCAACACCTTGCTCAATAATTGGGGTAGTCATCATAAAGATAACTAAAAGCACTAGCATTACATCAATATACGGAACGATATTGATATCTGCATGGATATCAGGCCTTGAGCGCCTAGGCAGTTCTATCATTTTTGTCTCTGTAGGATTACAAAAATCTCTTCCACAAATGCGGTGTACTTATTACCAATTTCCTCAACATGCGAAACTAATCTGTTGTAAGCAATAGTTGCGGGTATTGCCGCAAAAAGTCCAAAAGCAGTTGCAATAAGAGCTTCCGCAATACCAGGAGCAACAATTGCTATCGTTGCTTGCTTAACTGAAGCAAGACCAATAAATGAGTGCATGATTCCCCAAACTGTACCAAAAAGACCAATATAAGGACTCGATGATGCAATCATCGCAAGAATAGAAAGACTAGAATCAAGCCGATCAATCTCATTACTCGCAGAAGTATTCATTGACCTATAAGCTCTTTCAGAATTCATAATGCGTAATTGACTAGACGTGGACTTGCTATGAGTAAACTCTTTGTAGCCAGAGCCAAAAATATCTTCCATTGCAGTCCAGTCAGAGGCTAAAGGAGGTAAATTTTTATACAGAACAGACAGCTCACTTTCTCTTTCAAATTCTTGGTGAAAATTTTCAACATCATTGGATGCATCCATCAAAATCTTTTTCTTAGACATAATTACAGTCCAAGAGTAAATTGACATCAAGACTAATATAATCATAACTAACTGAACAACAAGTCCAGCGCTAAATATTAGGCCAACAATTGATAAGCTATTTTCTTCCATTTAGTTTCTCCATGATTTCTTGCGGAAAAGCGCAAGGCTTTAAATTATTTTTTAATACAGAAACTACCTTTACTTCAGCCTCAAATAATACCGTATTTTTTTCTATATTCGTTATTTTCTGAGCAAAAATTAAGCTCGCATGTTTAACTAATTCAATACTAGTTTGAACCTCAATAGTGTCATCAAGAAAAGCGGGTAATAGATAATCTGCCTTCACAGACTTCACAACAAAGACTAGCCCAATTTCTTCTGCAATAATGGCTAGCTCAAAACCAAGTTCACGAAGATGCTCAGTCCTACCCCTTTCAATATACTTTAAATAATTAGCATAATAAACAACGCCGCCAGCATCTGTGTCTTCATAATAGACTCTTACAGTTAAACTACTCATTTACCATACAAGTCTTGAGTATGGCTAAGACGAACCTCTCCTATATGAGAGAAAGCAAGGTCTGTGGCAATTCTACCGCGCGGTGTTCTCATTATAAATCCCTGCTGAAGAAGGTAAGGCTCAATCATATCCTCTAAGGTTGATCGCTCTTCACCAAGCGCAGTAGCTAAAGTATCAAGTCCTACCGGTCCCGCTGAAAACTTAGTAATAATGAGGCTAAGGTAATCTCGATCGAGCTGTTCAAGGCCTGCCTCATCAACTTTTAACGTTTCAAGAGCTTCTTTTGCAATTTGTATATTTATTACACCATTTGTTTTAACATCTGCAAAATCACGAACTCTTCTTAAAAGGCGATTAGCTATTCTAGGAGTTCCTCTTGAGCGCTTAGCAATTTCTAATGAGCCCTGGCCTTCGATTTCAATATTTAAAATTGAAGCGGACCTTTCTACTATCTCTTGCAGCTCTTTAACATTATAAAAAGTCAAACGATGCACTATTCCAAACCTGTCTCTCAGAGGTGAAGTAAGCATTCCTGCCCTGGTAGTTGCACCAATTAGAGTAAATGGCGGCAGTTCTAGCTGGACTGAGTGAGCAGCAACGCCCTCTCCTACTAAAATATCGAGTTTAAAATCCTCTAATGCGGGATAAAGAATTTCTTCAACAACTGGGTTGAGCCTGTGAATTTCATCTATAAAAAGAATGTCGAATGGTTCAAGTTTAGTAAGTATTGCAGCCAAATCACCAGAGCGTTCCAGAACAGGGCCAGACGTTTGTTTAATTCCTGCACCCATTTGATTGGCAATAACATTGGCAAGAGTTGTCTTACCTAATCCTGGAGGCCCATAAATTAGGCAATGATCAAGAACATCTGAACGTGACTTTGCTGCCTGAATAAATAAAGACATTTGTGATTTGACATCTTCTTGGCCAATATAATCTGCAAATGAATTTGGCCTAACTGAGGTAACTTTTAGATCCTCATTATTTTGATTTTCTCCGCCAACTAGACTGTCCTCTTCAATCATCTTTAATCATTTTATTTTAAATTTATGGTCTTTATTTTAGACCAATAGGTGGTTATATTTATTAATTATACAAAACTATCCCTTTATCTTGAACTGCTTTATCTTTTGATGAAATTGAATAGACAATGTATAATTAATGGATTAAATTATTTTCGTTTTTTTAAATGTCGAATATTGCAATACTGAGTGTAAACCATCAGATAGCCCCAGTAGAAATTAGGGAAAAAGTAGCCTTTGCTCATGGTGAGCTTGCGCCAGCTATTTCTTCTCTACTCTCACTTAAAGAAATTAAAGGCTGCGTTATCTTTTCTACCTGTAACAGGTCAGAAATTTACGTCTCCCATGACTCAAAGAATATTCGTGATGTTTTAATAAAGTTTTTAGCATCCAGTCATGGTATAGATCATCACTCTTTAATTGAGTATGTTTCTTATTATGAAGAAAATGAAGCCGTCCAACATGTATGCAATGTTGCTTGTGGGCTAGAATCTTTAGTTCTAGGTGAGCCTCAAATTTTTGGACAACTAAAAGATGCTTATCAGCTCTCAAAAAATGAAAGCGCTTTAGATAAAATTTTAGAAAAATTATTTCAACATGTCTTTAAAATCGCAAAAAAAGTTCGTACTGATACAAATATAGGTTCTTCACCAGTCTCAGTTGCTTATTGCGCTGTTAAGCTAAGTGAAAAAATATTTACAAACCTATCAAGTCAAACTGTTTTGCTTATTGGCGCTGGAGAGATGATTGAGCTTAGTGCTCAGCACCTTAGTAAAAGAGGTGTAAGGAAAATGATTTTTGCAAATAGAACTATAGAAAATGCCCGGCCAATTGCAATTAAGCATGATGCAGAAGCGATTTCATTAAAAAGCCTATCTGAAAATCTTCATAGAGCAGATATAGTTATTTCCTCAACAGCAGCACCTATTCCAATTATTGGCAAAGGTTTAATTGAAACAGTTCTTCATCAAAGAAAACATAGACCAATGCTACTTATTGATTTAGCTATTCCTAGAGACATTGAACCAGAAGCGAATCAATTAGAAGATGTATTTCTATATAGTGTCGATGATTTACAGCAAATTGCTAATAGCAATTTAGAAGAAAGACTAAAAGAAAAAGCTATTGCTAAAAAGATAATTAATGCAAAAAGTGTTGATTTTATTGAATGGGCAAACAATATTCCTAATGAAGAGATAATTAAAAATCATAGAAGACAAGCAAATTTACTTAAGGATGAGCTATTACAAACGGCCTTAAGAAAACTTAAATCAGGTTCAAATCCTGACCTAGTGGTAGAGGAGCTAGCTGACAAACTTACTAATAAATTACTACACAAAGCTTTAGAGAATTTAAAAAATCCTAGCAATCTTAAAACTGACTCTCATGAAATAGTCAAAAAAGACAAAACAAATCCCTCTAAGATCGACAACTAATGAATCAATCAATCCTCACTAAATTAGAGCAATTATCCATGCGCCTTGAAGAAATCAACGCGATGCTCTCAGATCAGTCTATTGCCTCTGATCAAAATAAATTTAGAGAGCTTTCCATAGAGCATTCTCAATTAAGCCCCATAAATGACAAGTACATTGAATACTTATCAGTCGTTGCTGATATTGAAGCTGCAGAAGTTCTTCTCCATGAAGATGATCAAGATATTAAAGAAATGGCTGAGGAAGAAATTGTTTTAGGTCGAAAGATTTTAGAGCAACTAGAATTTGATCTTAAGAAATCACTTCTTCCAAAAGATCCAAACGACTCACGTAATATTATTATTGAAATTAGAGCAGGAACAGGTGGAGATGAAGCAAGTATTTTTTCAGGTGATCTTTATAGAATGTATACTCGATATGTAGAAAAATCTAAATGGCAGCTTGAAATATTAAGCTCTAATTTAGGAGAGCATGGTGGCTTTAAAGAAATTATTGCTCGAATAAGTGGTACAAACGTCTATTCAAAACTTAAATTTGAATCTGGTGCTCATCGCGTTCAAAGGGTTCCAGAAACTGAGTCTCAAGGAAGAGTTCATACATCTGCTTGTACCGTTGCTGTTATGCCAGAAGTTTCTAGCATTGAAGAAGTGAATATCAATATGAATGATGTGAGGGTTGATACTTTTAGGGCTTCTGGAGCTGGAGGTCAGCATGTCAACAAAACTGACTCTGCTGTTCGCGTAACTCATATTCCTACTGGAACAGTTGTAGAATGCCAAGATGGCCGCTCACAACATAAAAATAAAGCTCAAGCTTTATCAGTTCTAGCATCCAGAATTTTGAATGCTCAACAACAAGAACAACAGAAGGAGCAGGCCTCTCAAAGAAAAGAACTAGTCGGAAGTGGTGATCGCTCTCAAAGAATTAGGACTTATAATTATCCCCAAGGAAGAGTTACTGACCATCGGATTAATTTAACGCTCTACAAATTAAGCGAAGTCATGGAAGGGGAATTAGAGGCAATTATAGACCCACTAGTAATTGAGCAACAAACTAATCAATTGACCGCACTTAATGAGTCCCTTTAACTGCCTCTATTCGGAAGGAATTGGGCAACAAAAAAGAAAACTCCTAAAGTAATAACTATTGCAGGGCCAGTTGCTAGATCAAATGCAATTGAAGAGTAAAGCCCTAATAAAACAGAAACAATTGATATTAGAATTGAACTAAAAATCATTGATATAGGGGAAATTGAAAAAACTCGAGCTATTGCAGGCGGAATAATTAGTAAAGAAGTAATCAATAAAACGCCTACAATTTGGACTGAAACAGATACTGCCAGTGCTATTAAAAACATAAAAAGCAGCTCATAAAAGGTTTTATTAACCCCTTCAGCTTTGGCTAACTCTTCATTAAGTGTTAGCAATAACAGTTTTTTCCAATTAATAAATAACAACAAAATAACAACAGCCATAACAGAAAATATCCAATAGATATCTTTAGAGGTTATGGATAATATATCTCCAAAAAGATAAGAAAAATAGTCTATATTTTGATCCCCAATAAAACCTAAAACGACGATACCTAGGGATAGAGAAATATGTGAAAAGATACCTAACACAGCATCACTTGACCAGAAATCTTTTTGCTGCAAAAAAACAATCAGAGTTGCAAATAAGCCTCCAATAATAATCAAGCCAAAATTAATACCCAGTCCAGTTGCAAGCCCAAGAGCAACTCCTAAAAGGGCACTATGTGAAATAGAGTCCGAGAAATAAGAAAGGCGTTTCCAGATAACAAAACAACCTAAAGAGCCTGCGATTATTGATACTCCAATTGCCGCAATTAACGCTCTATAAATAAAATCATCCATAATTTATAAAGCCCTAAAAACTTAATGACAGCCCTTGCATAAGCCATAAAGATATAGTGAGTGATCAGTCAATTCAAAGCCATGTTTTTTTGCAATTTGGAGCTGATGTTGTTCAATAACATCATCTTGAAATTCAATAATCTTATTACATTTAACACACACTAGGTGATCATGATGTTCTAAGCCGCATAACTCATAGACAGCCTGATTATTTTCAAAATTTAATTTTTGAACAATTCCTGATTCTTCAAATTGCGATAAAACGCGGTAAATTGTTGCAACACCAACTTCTTCATTTTGTTCAATTAAAACCCTATAAATATCCTCAGCACTCAAATGATGGTTTGGTGATTTCTCCAAAACCTCCAAAATCTTTAGCCTTGGAAGAGTAACTTTAAGTCCAGCACTTTTTAAATCTTCTGCATCCATTTAAAAATCCTTAAGGTAAAATCATATTTATATTTTATATGTTTTAACTAATGATGAAGAGATTAACTTTTATTCTAGTCTCCTGTTTTATATTGACAGGGTGTTCAAATATTCTTCCCAAGTCCTCTGAAATCACTAAACTTTCAAGTCTTTCATTACCCAAACTACCCTCACTCAATCTATACAAACCATCAATTATCCAAGGATCAACTCTTGATATCAAAGAAGTTAAAAAGCTTCAATTAGGAATGTCAAAAGAAATTGTAATAAGTATCATTGGCTCTCCAAGCATTATTGACCCTTTCCATCAATTTCAATGGGATTACATAAATCATTCAACACTTAATAATGGGGGAGAAACAAGGTATCGCTTAAGGCTTGTATTTACAGGTGACTTTTTATCTGAAATTGATAAGAGTGGCCTAGAAGATTTAATGAATATGTATTAATAAGAAAAAATTTACATTGAGATTTAGCCTTCTTAGAATTTATCGCCTTTATTCGGCTTATCAACTAAAATAAAGGTATGTCAAAGTTAATAATCAATAACTTAAGCTGCCAAAGAGGTTACAACCTTCTCTTTGAGAACCTATCTTTTGAATTAAATTCTGGTGAAGTCCTTAGAATCTCTGGTCAAAACGGATCAGGAAAAACCTCACTACTAAAGATTATAGCTGGCCTTAATTCTCCAGAACTAGGCTCCATAGTATTTGACAAAAGTAAATCAAATAGCGAAAAATATCAACTAGAAACCCTATATCTTGGCCACTATGCAGCTTTAAGCTCAGAGCTTAGTTGCATCGAAAATCTAGAATATTTAACATACCTAAGTACAGAAATTACATTTCCAAATTTTCATAACGTATTAAAAGAAGTTGGATTAAAAAATTATGAACATGAACTTGCTGGAAATCTTTCTGCAGGCCAAAAAAGGAGGATAGCATTATCACTTCTATTTATTAGTCAGTCTAAACTTTGGCTTCTTGACGAACCTTTCACTGCCCTAGACTCAGATGGAATCAAAATAATTGAAAACCAAATTGAAAGCCATTGTGCAAATGGCGGCTTATGCATCTTAACAACCCATCAAGATTGCAATATTAAAAGCCTTAAGGAGATTTCTCTTTGAATATCTTTCTAATAACTCTTAAAAGGGATTTAAAAATGGCCTTTAGAAATCCATCTAGATTTCTTAATCCTCTAATGTTTTTCGTTATTTCTATTTCTTTATTTCCGATTGCTATAAGCCCAGATGCTGGGACATTAATGAATATAGCGCCTGGTATTATTTGGGTTGTTACAATGCTTTCAGTTCTTTTATCACTTAATTCATTGTTTCACTACGACTATGATAATGGTGTTCTTGAGCAAATAGTTATTTCTCATCATCCTCTTCCCTTAATACTCCTTGCTAAAACTACTGCGCATTGGTTGCTTAGCGGCTTCCCAATAATATTACTTTCGCCATTACTTGGTATAGCCCTATTTTTAGACTCTAATAGCGTCTATATTTTAATGTTTACTCTGTGTTTAGCCACTCCTTGTTTAAGCTTAATAGGATCTATAGGCGCTTCACTAGTAGTTAGTATAAAAAACTCTGGAATGTTATTATCTTTATTAATACTACCTCTTTACATACCTATTTTAATTTTTGCAACAAGCGCAGTCTCTCAATCACAATCCAACCTTACAATTAATGGCCAACTCTATTTTTTAGGTTCAATTCTTATAATTAGCCTTATAACCGCTCCTTTTGTAAGCGCTGTGGCATTAAGAATTAGCTTGGAATAACCTTTACATTTGATCATAAAAGATTATATAATTCTAATACGCTGATTTGTTTCGATTGCTAGCGTTGTCATCTAGGTGACTAAAACAAGCTAAAGTTGGTGTTTTCCGGAGAAACCCACTTTAATGGTTTTTTATTTTTTATAGGAATGCACTATGATATTTACTTCTGAATCTGTTTCTGCTGGTCACCCTGATAAAGTTTGTGATCAAATCTCTGATGCTATTCTTGACGCCGCACTAAAACAAGACATCAATTCAAGAGTTGCTGTTGAAACTTTAGTTAAGGATAATCAAGTTGTCTTGGCAGGAGAAATAACCACTAACGCCCAAATTGATTATGAGGAAGTGGTTCGAAAAACTATTCTTGGTATAGGTTATGACAAAGAAGAATATGGCTTTAATGCGAACACTTGTTCATTAACTAACCTCTTAGGCAGACAATCACAAGACATTTCTATGGGCGTTACTGAAAGTGAAAATCACGAGCAAGGTGCTGGTGATCAAGGACTCATGTTTGGTTATGCTGAAAATTCAACAGATGAATTAATGCCAGCACCTATTATGCTTTCTCATCAACTTGTTAAACAACAAGCAGAGCTAATGCTAAACGGAACCATACCTTGGCTTCGCCCTGATGCAAAATCCCAGGTTTCTTGTATTTATGAAGGTAATCAAATTGTAGGAATTGATGCGGTGGTTCTTTCCACGCAGCATGACGGTAACATTTCATTAGAAGAACTTAGAGAAACGATACTTGAAGAAATTATTAAGCCGATCTTGCCAGAAAAATGGCTGACAAATGATACTCAATACCATATTAATCCAACTGGTAACTTCGTAATTGGGGGTCCTGTTGGAGATGCTGGCCTTACTGGAAGAAAAATTATTGTAGATACTTACGGCGGCATGGCTAGACATGGTGGCGGTGCTTTTTCTGGAAAAGATCCATCAAAAGTTGATAGAAGTGCAGCTTACGCAACTCGATATGTTGCAAAAAATATCGTCGCAGCTGGACTTGCTGAAAGATGTGAAATTCAAGTTTCTTATGCAATTGGAGTTGCAGAGCCAACAAGTATTAGTGTTGATACTTTTGGAACTGGAAAAATTCCTCACCATGAAATCGTGACATTGATTAGAAAGCACTTTGATCTTAGGCCTAAAGGCTTAATCGCTATGTTGGATTTAAAACGTCCTATATATCAACAAACTGCTAGCTATGGTCATTTTGGCAGAACTGAAGACTCAATTAGCTGGGAGAAAACGGATAGAGCAGATTTGCTAAAATAGTTTCTTTTTTAATTATTTTTTTGTATAATACCAAGCTTACCAAGGAGCGTTGCATTGAGATACTTCTCAATCAGGCTTGGTAACCAAAACGACGCTCATTTTTTTTCAATTTAATAGGAAATAAAATGAGCGAATCAACAATAGATAATACTGGCTTCAAAGTTGCTGATCTTAACCTTGACTATAAAGTTGCTGATATTAATTTGGCAGAATTTGGGCGTAAAGAGATCGAGTTAGCAGAAGCTGAAATGCCTGCTTTAATGGCTCTTAGATCAAAATATAGAAAAGAGCAGCCTTTGAATGGAGCAAGAATTATGGGCTGCATTCATATGACAATTCAAACTGCTGTTCTTATGGAAACGCTAATAGACTTAGGCGCTGAAATTCGCTGGTCATCTTGCAATATTTTTTCAACCCAAGATCATGCTGCATCTGCAATGGCTGTAAAAAATATTCCAGTTTTTGCTTGGAAAGGTGAAACTGAAGAAGAATTTTTATGGTGTATTGAGCAAACTATTCTTCATAATGGTAAGCCATGGGATGCCAATATGATTTTAGATGATGGCGGCGATCTAACAGGAATGGTTCATGAAAAATATCCTGAAATGCTTGATAAAATCCATGGTATCAGTGAAGAAACTACAACAGGTGTCCACCGCCTTCTAGAGATGATTGAAAGTGGTGAGCTTAAAGTTCCAGCGATTAATGTTAATGATGCTGTTACTAAAGCAAAAAATGATAATAAATATGGATGTCGTCACTCATTAAATGATGCTATAAAGCGTGGTACAGATATGCTAATGTCAGGAAAGAAGGCGCTTCTAATAGGCTACGGTGATGTTGGAAAAGGCTCTGCTATGTCACTTCGTCAAGAAGGAATGATTGTAAAAATTACTGAAGTTGATCCTATTTGTGCGTTTCAAGCTTGTATGGATGGCTTTGAGGTTGTTTCACCATATATTGATGGAATTAATACAGGCTCAATGGATTGTATTAATAAAGAATTACTAAGCACTACTGATTTAATTGTAACTACAACTGGCAATACAAATGTTTGTGATTCGGCCATGCTTAGAAGCCTAAAAGCAGGCTCAGTAGTTTGTAATATTGGTCATTTTGATAATGAAATTGATACTTTATTTATGCGTGATAATTGGAAATGGGATGAAGTAAAACCTCAAGTCCACCGTATTTATCGCTCTGAAAATAAAAATGACTACTTAATTTTGTTGTCTGAAGGTCGTTTAGTTAATCTAGGAAATGCGACTGGCCACCCTTCTAGAATTATGGATGGCTCTTTTGCAAACCAGGTTTTAGCTCAAATGCATCTTTTTGAGAAAAAATTTGCTGACCTTCCTAATGATCAAAAGGCTGCGAATGTCACAGTCGAAATTCTTCCAAAGAAACTTGATGAAGAAGTAGCTGCTGGAATGGTTGGAGGCTTTGGAGGTGTGATGACTATTTTGACTGACACTCAAGCAAAGTACATTAATACTCCTAAAGAAGGTCCGTTTAAGTCAGAGACTTATAAATATTAAGCTTTCTCTTAGTTAAACAAAAATGCGGGATATCTTCCCGCATTTTTTTTAATAGTATTTAATACAAAAATATAAATGCTAACCCTCAAAAGTTGCTGTTGAGGTAAAATTTTTGATATTGTTATTTTTAGTTCAAATTAATGTCAGCTTCAGAACTCGATACAACTAAATCATTTCAAAATTTAATCCTCAAACTACAAAATTATTGGGCTGAAAAAGGATGCGCTATTACTCAACCTTTTGATATGGAAGTTGGTGCAGGAACCTTTCATCCAGCAACTTTTTTGAGATCAATAGGACCTGAGCCATGGAAAGCGGCATATGTTCAGTCTTCAAGAAGACCAAGTGATGGTCGCTACGGTGAAAATCCAAACCGCCTTCAGCACTATTATCAATTTCAGGTTTTATTAAAGCCTTCTCCAAGTGATATTCAAGACCTGTATCTTGACTCATTATCTTTTATTGGTATTGACCTAAAGATGCATGATGTTAGGTTTGTTGAGGATAATTGGGAATCACCAACATTAGGTGCATGGGGCTTAGGTTGGGAGGTCTGGCTTAATGGCATGGAGGTGAGTCAATTTACATATTTCCAACAAGTTGGTGGTCTACCATGCAAACCTGTTTCTGGAGAATTAACCTATGGTTTAGAAAGGTTAGCAATGTACCTTCAAGGTGTTGATAGCGTTTATGACCTTGTTTGGACAGAAGGCTTAACTTATGGGGATGTTTTCCATCAAAATGAAGTTGAACAATCGAAATACAACTTTGAACTTGCAGATATTGAAGTTCTTTTTAGGCAGTTTGATGAAGCTGAAGCAATGAACTTAACACTCATTGAAGAGAGCCTTCCTTTTCCTGCTTATGAGCAAGCTATGAAAGCGTCGCATCTTTTTAACATTCTTGATGCAAGGCGAGCAATAAGCGTCACAGACAGAGCAAGATTTATTCGTAGGGTAAGATCAATGAGCCAAAAAGTAGCTCAAGCTTATCTTGATTCTAGGGAAAGACTTGGCTTCCCAATGTTAAAAAAATAAGTCCTCATAAGTCAATGAGGCCCTTTCACTTCGTATATAGCAAAATTTTAGATTGGTCAGCCAGTCGATTTGCAATCTTATGGCTATCTCTGATAAGCTTTTTAGAGTCCTCGATTCTACCATTGCCAATTCAGGACTTATTGTTAGCCTCTATGTCTCTAAAAAATAGATCGAAGGCATACTATTTTGCAACGATTTGTACTCTAGCTTCTGTACTTGGTGGAGTAGCTGGCTATTATATTGGAGTCTTTGCTATGGATCAAATTGGGCCTTTACTTGCTAACCTAGGTTACGAATCAAAGCTAGAGAGTGCGCAAATTTATTTTAATACTTATGGAATTGTGATTATTCTTATCGCTGGCTTTAGTCCAGTTCCATACAAGCTATTTACTATTTCTGCTGGAATGATGTCCATGTCACTTATTCCCTTTGTGGCCTTTTCTTTAATTGCAAGGGGTGCTAGATATTTTTTAGTTTCATTTCTAGTAAGAAAATTAGGAAAAATGGCAGATCAATGGTTAAATAAGTACATAGATTGGCTAGGCTACTTACTTATTTTTATTATTATTTTATTTGTGTGGTATGAATACTAAATTTTTGACTCTTTTTTTACTTATTTTTCTTTCGGGCTGCTTTACCAATGATGCCAGTCAAGTAACTGTTGTTGAAAAATCATTTAACAAAGTAGAGGCTTTACAACAAAACACTAAAGCAAAAACCAGTAATTCAAATGTTAACAATGACTGGTCTTTACCTATTGATGCTTCAATACTTAAAAGCTACTCTGAAAAAGACAGTCACTTTGGATTGACTTACAATAATTCTGCTGGTCAAGAAGTAAGGGCAATCAGAAAAGGCGAAGTAGTATATAGCGGCGATAAAATGACAAGCTATGGAAAAATGATTATTATCAAGCATGCTTATGGCTTCTATAGTATTTACAATCAAAATCAAGAACTGCTTGTAAGTGAGGGTGATATTATACAAAAAGGTGGGCTAATTGCTCTTAGCAGCGACAAACCTTTTTATTTCGAAATGAAAAAATACGAAGAACCTATTAATCCTTTAAAATATCTTTAATGAATGATTTTATCCAAAATATAAGTCCAGTCCAGATGTCAGGTGCACTATTGGTTCTTGCAGTTATTGCGCATATTGCACTAGGGACAATCCTTAAGCAAATAAAAAAACACTCTAGCAGCACTAAAACACAAATAGATGATCACCTAATTAGCGCTATTTCAGCGCCACTTAAATTACTAATTTGGTATGGGTGGCTTTACTTTTCATTAGTAGAGCTTACTTCAGAAATTCCACCTCTTAGCCAAATTGTAAGTTACATAGTTATTGCGCCAGTGTTTATTTTGACTTGGGGAATTCTAAGACTAATATCTAATACTGAAACTTACATGTTAGAGAAAGAAGGGAGCGTAGACAAAGACTCTGTTCGGTTGTTCACTCGACTAATCAAAATTCTTTTTGTTTTTGCAATTATCCTCGGTGTTGCTCAATTCTATGGATATGCTGTCTCTTCTATCTTAACTTTAGGTGGAGTAGGTGGTATTGTTGTTGGCTTTGCCGCTAAAGATATGCTTGCTAATATTTTTGGTGGCCTAATGATTCAAATGGATAAACCTTTTTCTACTGGGGATTGGATTCGAACTACAGATAAAAGTATAGAGGGTGTGGTTGAGAAAATTGGCTGGAGAATGACTCGTATTCGCACCTTTAATAAGAACCCTGTCTATGTTCCAAATGGAATCTTTGCAACCATACCTATTGAAACTCCTTCTCGAATGACTAACCGTCAGATTTATGAGGTTATTGGTATCCGTTATGATGATATTGCGCAAATGGAAAGTATCATTGAAAAAGTTCAAGAGTTATTAGCTAAAAGCAAAAATATCGACCATAAAGAACCGTGTCGAGTATATTTTGACTTATTCAATGCGTCATCACTTGACTTTGTAATTTGGGCATTCAGCTCATCAACAGATGCAACTGAATTTAAGACATTCAAGGGAAGGCTTTTGCTAGATATAGCCCAAATAATTTCTGATCATGGCGCTGAAATTGCTTATCCAACTCAAACTTTGCATATTCAAAAGACTTAAATGAGCATCTCTAAATTATATGTTCGCACTTTTGGGTGTCAAATGAACGAATACGACTCAGATAAAATGGGTGACGTCCTTAAAGAGTCTCACGGCCTCGAATTAACTGAAGATATTACTGAAGCAGACGTTCTATTGGTTAATACATGCTCAATTCGAGAGAAGGCTGAGGAAAAGTTATTTCACCAACTAGGTCGCTGGAGGAAATTAAAAGAAAAGAAACCAAACTTAGTCATCGGGGTTGGTGGCTGTGTTGCCTCTCAAGAAGGAGACCTTATTCTTAAAAGAGCGCCTTATGTTGATATGATTTTTGGCCCTCAAACACTTCATAGGCTTCCAAATATGCTAAATGAAGCGTTGAATGAAAATCAAATAAGTATTGATATCTCTTTTCCTGAAATTGAAAAATTTGACCACTTGCCAGAACCTCATAGTGATGGTGCAACAGCATTTGTTTCGATAATGGAGGGTTGCAGTAAATACTGCACTTTTTGCGTCGTTCCTTATACAAGAGGAGAGGAAATCTCTAGACCATTTAATGATGTAATGCGAGAAGTGGAAATTCTAGCCAGTCAGGGTGTTAAAGAAATTAACCTGCTTGGTCAAAATGTAAACTCCTTTAGAGGCTTAATGGATGATGGCGAAGTTGCTGATTTAGCTCTTTTAATAGCTATTGTTGCCCAGGTTTCAGGTATCGAGCGAATTCGCTATACTACTTCTCATCCAGTAGAGTTTAGTGACAGGCTTATTCAAGCTTATGCTGAAGTTCCAGAGTTAGTATCACATCTTCATCTCCCAGTTCAGAGTGGCTCTGATAGAGTTTTAGGGCTTATGAAACGTGGACATACTGCAATTGAATATAAATCAAAAATTCGCAACTTAAAGAAACTTAGGCCTGGTATCTCTATATCTTCAGATTTTATTATTGGCTTCCCTGGTGAAACTGAAAAAGACTTTAATGACACAGTTAATTTAATTGAAGAAATTGGCTTTGATAAATCATTTAGTTTTATTTACTCAAAAAGGCCTGGGACAATTGCTGCAAGCTTCGACGATGATGTAAGCGCTGAAACTAAAAAACAAAGATTAGCCATCATTCAAGATAAGCTTAATGAAAATACCGAAGAAATCTCTAAATCAATGATTGGAAGTATACAAAAAGTTCTTGTAGAAGGTAGCTCAAAAAAAGGAGCAACGTTGTCAGGTAGAACTGAAAACATGAGAACAGCTCACTTCATTGGTAATGAGCAATTAATTGGTCAAATCGTATCAGTTAAAATTACGGATGGCGTAGGAAACTCGCTTCAAGCAGAGTTAATTTAAAACTACAACCTTAACCAGAGTTTAGAATACCAGTAATATCGACCTTTCTCTTTATAGGGCATAGTGCAGTTATAGCGACTCCTTCCTGTCAAAAGCGGGGCTTTTGATTTAATACTTACCGCCTGAAGTCCGCTCCAATGAAGATCTGCTAAATCTTGTCCAGAAACAAAACAAGAAAAGTTATTTTTTTCATAGTTCGTGAGTGGCCTTGAAAAAACTAAATCTAATATTGGTTTGTAATCTTTTGAAATTATTAAAGACTTAGGACTATAGCTCTTAATTGGCATGTCCACAGTTTGAACTTTCAGTGAAAAGCTGTCCATTTTTGCATAAGGCCCTGACATTGAGAATCTAGGTAAATTTAAAAAGTCACTGGTCTGACTTGCAACTCCAGACTGTTGTCCAAATGCAGTGTAGCCAAGTGCATCTAGATATGAATAAGTCTTATCATCATACTCGCCATATGGGTAAGCAAAAAATTTGTCATTAACACCCAGCTCCTTTTCAATCCTGTCTTGGGCATAAGAGATTTCGTTTTCTAGTGTTGAAGTATCTTGATTAACTAAATGAAGGTGTTTATTGCTGTGGTTATAAACATCTATTAAAGGCGCCATTTCACGAAGCTGGTTCCAAGACATCATTAAATCATATTTTTTATCAATAGACTCTGTTGAAACAAAGACAGTCATTGGAAATTGATAATCAACTAGTAATGGAAAGGCCTCAGTATAGAATGACAAAAAACCATCATCAGCAGTCAAACTAACGCATTTCTTAGGTAAATTTTGTTTAGCTTTAAGGCTTTCAATAACATTTTTTAAAGGAAGCACCTGGTAATTATTTTTCTTTAAATATTCTAAATGCTGATTAAACAGATCTGGTGAAGTGCTTGTAGACTTTGGCTCTTCATCTGAAAAACGATGATAAACAAGAATCACACAACCACTATCGCTTGCATAGGAATTTAGTGGCAGCAAAAAACTTATTAAAATAAATAACTTTAAAAACATATTTAATATTTTCATAAGATAAATGATAAATTAAATAGTGCGCCAAATCATGCAACTTAACATTTGTTTTCAAAGTAATTCAGTAAAATAAAACCCATGAAATTTACACTCAACATTCAAAGCTCTGAGCAACTAGCAAATATTTGTGGAGGGCTTGACAAAAATATTGAGAATATTGCCACTAACCTTGGCGTTAATATCTCCAATAAAGGTTCAGACTTTAATATAAAAGGAGAGAATTCTGCTTTAGCTGTTTCAGTTTTGCAGGACCTTCTTATTGTATCTGAAACTAAAGCAATCGACTTTGGTGACATAGATCTTTGCATTAAATCACTTAACAGCCCTAATGGAGAAGTAAAATCTGTCACAATTAAAACAAGTCGAAAACATATTCATATTAGAAGCACTAATCAGCAAAATTATGTCAATGCAATTATAGACAATGATGCTGTTTTTGCAGTTGGTCCAGCAGGGACAGGTAAAACATATTTAGCTGTTGCAAGAGCAGTTGAGGCTCTTGAAAGTTCAGATGTAAAGAGAATAGTTTTGGTTCGACCAGCAGTTGAAGCGGGTGAAAAACTAGGATTTCTTCCTGGCGACCTTAGTGAAAAAGTTGATCCCTACCTTCGTCCAATCTATGACGCACTTTATGAATTTATAGGCTTTGAAAAAGTCAATAAACTAATAGAACAGCGAGTTATTGAAGTTGCCCCATTAGCATTCATGAGAGGAAGAACCTTAAATGAATCTTATATCATCCTTGATGAAGCCCAGAATACAACCATACCTCAAATGAAAATGTTTTTGACTCGGATGGGGTTTGGTTCAAAGATGGTAATTACAGGTGATGTTACTCAAATTGATCTACCAAATCCAAAACAATCAGGACTAACAGATGCAATCAAAATTCTCAAAGATATTGAACAAATTGCTTTTTGTAACTTCGATGCCCAAGATGTTGTCAGGCATCAACTGGTTAAAAATATTGTAAGAGCTTACGATAATGCATAATGATGGCAACTGACAACAAAATCATTGTTGGCCTTTCAGGAGGAGTTGACTCATCCGTTGCAGCTTTTCTTTTGCTTGAAAAAGGTTATGAAGTAGAAGCGTTATTCATGAAAAATTGGGATGAAGATGATGACGATGAATATTGCAGCGCATCTCAAGATCTTGCTGATGCTCAGCAAGTAGCAGACCAGCTTGGGATCAAGCTCCATACAGTCAATTTCTCTCACGAGTATTGGGAAGATGTATTTGAGCACTTCTTATCTGAACATAAAAAAGGAAGAACCCCTAATCCAGATGTTCTTTGCAATCAAAGGATTAAATTTAAAGCCTTTTTGGATTATGCAAAAGATCTCGGTGCAAAAAAAATCGCAACCGGTCACTACGCAAGGATTGCAGAAGAGAATGGTAAGTTCCTATTAAAGTCAGGGCTAGATGGAAATAAAGATCAAAGCTATTTTTTGCATTTACTTAACCAAGAACAACTATCTCAAAGTCTTTTCCCGTTGGGTGAAATTAACAAGCAAGAGGTTCGTAAAATTGCAAAAAATAATAACTTTCTTAATGCTGACAAGAAAGACTCAACAGGCATTTGTTTTATAGGCGAGAGGCCTTTTTCAGAATTTTTAACCACTTTCTTGCCAAAAGAGAAGGGTGATATTGTTGATCAAAATGGGGCCTTTATAAAACATCATGATGGGCTGCCTTTCTATACAATAGGTCAGCGCAAAGGACTTGAAATTGGAGGAGGCTTTAGCAATTCTCCTGAGCCATGGTTCGTTGCAGATAAAATTCTAGAGTCCAATAAAATTATTGTAGTGCAGGGTGACCACTCCTTACTTTATCATAACTCTCTAATTGCAGATGATATCCACTGGGTTGATAGCCCTCCCAAGTCATCTTTCAACTGCAGTGCGAAAATAAGGTATCGACAAGACTCACAGAAGTGCGATGTAAGCCTAAATGATGACCAGACTATTAGAGTTGACTTTATTGAATCACAAAGAGCGATAACTCCAGGGCAATCTGTTGTGTTTTATGATGGAGATATTTGCCTAGGTGGTAGCGTTATCAAATCAAAATCTAATGAATAAGACAGCAAAAAAAACGCTTGCACTAGCAAGTATATTTCAATCGACAGCTTTAGTGCATCAACTCGCTCTGACAGGTAAATGTGACGTCCATACTAATAAAGCAAGCCTTAGCAGTATTGTTAGCGAAAGTGACTCTATTGATGAAATATTTACCTCTCCCGAAGACCTAAAGTTAGGCTTTGATTCATTAAAATTAATTCTTGAGAAGAAAACAATTGATATGCACAATGTAATGCTCTATGCAACGGCCCTAATAAATTTAGAAAAAAAATTAATGAAAAAACCAGATTTATTAAATCAAATTTCAAATGAAATTAGTGTTATTAATAAACAAGAATTTTTTGACATTCACCATAGCAATTCAATAGCTAGACTGGCAGAGCTTTATAAAAATACACTTGGAAGCCTCAATCCAACAATCATGGTCCGAGGTGAACAAATTTATCTTTCAAACCGTCATACTGCAAACCATATAAGAGCCTTGTTACTTGCAGGAATAAGAGCTGTGTCTTTATGGAAAACTCAAGGCGGTAATACTTGGCAATTATTGCTTAATAAGAAGAAAACACTTGAATGTATTAAATCTTTAGCAAATTAACCTAATGCAAACAAATGCTTGCATAAATCAAGTCGAGACTCTATAATTCATGTTTTCGTAATTTAAGCATTAACTAATAAAATATGGCCAATTCAGCAGGATCAAAAAAACGCGCAAGACAAGCAGTAAAGCGCAATAAACATAACTCTCAAATTAGAGCAAAAGTTCGTACCTTTATTAAGAAGGTTTCCTATGCTATTGATGCTGGAGATAAAAAAGAAGCAACTAGTGGTTTTACTGAAATGCAAAAAAATGTTGATCAGGCTGTAAGCAAGGGTTTAATGCATAAAAATCAAGCGGCTAGAAAGAAATCTCGTATTATTGCTCAAATTAAGGCGCTATAAAATTTGCTTACTGCAGGTTAATATATCGATAGCAAAATCATTGCTATAATTAAAGCCCTCTATTGAGGGTTTTTTTATATTCAAATTTTTTACTAATATGATTAATGAAAGCGACAAATCATTATTTCGATCTACTGTAGATCAACAGAAACCTATCGATAAAGATGGTGTTAAAAAAACTGCTACCTCTAAAAATGGGTCAATCAAACTGTTTCAAAAATATAGTTTTTTATATGAACCTAATATATCTGGCTCCGAAGCTGTAGTTCATTATAAATCTGGATTATCGCCAAAAGTTCTTAAAAAAATGAAACAAGGCAACATAGGCTCCACTCCATCAATTGACTTGCATGGCCATAAGATAGAGGAGGCATGCCAATCACTCTCTAAGTTTATTCATTTTCATTCAAACGAACGCTTTATTCATATTATTCATGGAAAAGGCTATCACTCAGATAATGGCCTCTCAATTATGAAGTCTCAAGTAGTTCATTATCTAAAGCAACACCCAGAAGTGCTGGCATTCTGTTCCTGTACCCAGGAAATGGGCGGAACTGGGGCTGTTTTTGTTCACCTCAAAGCAAATGTTTAATATTGATGAAATTTATACAGTATCTAACTTCTTGAGGTTGTGTCGAAGCTCAATTGAAAAAAATGTGCCACATTGTTTCATTCAAGGTGAAATTTCAAACTTATCTAAACCATCTTCTGGGCATTGGTATTTTTCATTAAAAGATTCAAGTGGTCAAATTAGATGTGCATTTTTTAGGTTAAATCAGAGAAAAGTACAATTTAATCCTGAAAATGGAATGTCTGTAATTATTAGAGGGGCGCCAACACTTTATGAACAAAGAGGAGATTTTCAGCTAATAGTTCAACAAATGGAGCCCGCAGGAATTGGAAACCTTCAGCTTGCGTTTGATCAACTAAAAAATAAGTTAAGGATTGAGGGATTATTTGAATTGGAGAATAAAAAAGACCTGCCCTTGTATCCTAAAAAAATTGGCGTTATCTCTTCATCCACTGGTTCAGTTATAAAGGACATAATTAAAGTTTTAAATTCACGCTATCCTTTTGCCGAAATTCTGCTTTATGACACAGTTGTTCAAGGTGAAAATGCGCATAAAAAAATAGTTAAAGCGCTTCAAGCTGCCGACAATCAAAAAAATTGTGATGTTCTTATTCTAGCAAGAGGTGGTGGATCATTAGAAGACTTATGGGCTTTCAATGAAGAAGAGCTTGCTCGAGAAATATTTAAATGCTCAACTCCCATAATTAGCTCTATAGGTCATGAAACTGATACAACAATTGCTGACTTTGTTGCTGATGTAAGAGCACCAACCCCATCTGCTGCTGCTGTTTCTGCAACGCCTGACCGATACGTTTTAATCTATAAAGCATCTAAATTGAGAAAAAATTTGCAAGATTTAATGGTTCAGTCTTTAGATCAAAAGCATGCATACCTAAATATGCTTCAGCTCAAAATTATTGATCCAAGTCAACAATTACTTCAAAATGCTCAAAAACTTGATGACTACGAGATGCGCCTATTTAGAATTACAAATAGCCTAATTGATAAAAATAAGACAAATCTTAATCAACAAATAACTCGATTAAAAAACTACTCAGATTACTTCATTAAGCACCAAAAAAATCAATTAAGCAATAAAGCCAGTCTTCTTAACCTTCTATCACCTCTTAATACTCTTTCAAGGGGATACACAATAACGCATAATGAAAAAGAAAAAGTTATAGTTTCATTTAAAAAAATTAATTCTGGAGACCTTATTGTCACTAAATTTCATGACGGTAAAGTCATTTCAAAAGTTACAAAGAAAGAGGATAATTAGAGTACATCAACATTCTAGTAAATTTAATTATGCAATCTAATGTTTCATTTTTACGTCGTTTAGGCTCAATTACTTACGATCTATTACTTGTATTCTCATTTGTATTTTTTATTGCCGGAATAGTCATTCTTGTCAATCAAAAACAGCCTATAACTAATAGTCTTTTCTTTTATCTTTTAACGCTTCCAGTAATCTTCTCTTACTTCTCCATATCATGGGTTAAAGGTAAACAGACTCTGGGCATGAGAGCATGGAAGTTTGAAATTACCCAGCAAGATGGTGAAAATGTCACGTACAAGCAATCTCTTATAAGGTTAATATTAGCGATAACTTCATTAGCAGGAATTGGCTTTATATTTCAGTTTTTTAATAAATATAAGCTTCCATTGCATGATTACTATTCGAAAACTTACCTTACTGAAATTCATAAATAAATGAGTAATAGATCTGCCACAGGACTAATTGGGTTTATTAATAGAAATAAACTTACTCTAGTTCTCATTGTTATTTTATTTTCTCTAATAAAGCAGAATATTTTTACTAATAATTTCCCATATATTGTTTTAAATAAACAAAAAATAATCAATGATATTAAGAAAACTAATAATAATTTAATAGATCAAAATGCTCTGATTGAAGGTCAAATAAACAGCTTTACTGAAGAAGACTCAAGATTGGTTGAGTCTAAAGCTAGATTTAAATATGGCCTAATTAAGGAAGGGGAATATTTCTTTAAAATTAATAAGATTATCGTAACTGATAATTTAGAAGAAACTATTGATTCTTCTTTATAATTAATGGCATTATCTCAATCTTATAATGAAGCCTTTTGCTGAAATGAATAATGATAATTATTACTTGGTAATGCCAGCTAGTGGCATGGGGAAGAGGATGAAATCTGAAACCCCAAAACAATACCACAAGCTTAGTAATGGCCTAACTATAATAGATCAATGTCTTAAAACACTACTTAAGGTTGACGTAATCTCAGGCTTTGTCATTGCTCTTTCTGAAAAAGACACTTTATTTAAATCTTCAATCTATTTTAACCACTCAAAAATGTTAGCAAGTGCCAAGGGAGGGAAAGAAAGATTTCATTCTGTTCTAAATGCATTAAATTCACTAGCAAAGATTGCAAAACCTAATGACTGGATTTTAGTGCATGATTCAGTTCGCCCTTGTGTTAGAAAAATAGACATTGAAATGTTGATTAATGAGGTATCAAATCATCAAACTGGCGGTATTTTAGCTACCGGTGTTGTCGATACAATTAAACAAGTTGCCATTGATGGAAAAATGTCTACAATTGATCGAAGTAAACTTTTTAAAGCTCAAACCCCTCAAATGTTTAGGTATGGAGTCTTAAAAGATGCATTGGAAAATGCAGTAAAACTTAATCATAATATTACAGATGAGTCTGAAGCAATAGAAAACCTAGGTTATTCAATTAAAATTGTTGTTGGCTCTTCAAGTAATATTAAAATTACTCAAATAGATGACCTTGAGCAAGCGAACCACTACCTTCAGTAAATTATGACTATAAAAACAGGCATAGGACAAGACTCTCATGCATTCGAAAAAAAACCTGGAAAGCCTTTAATACTATCAGGCATCAAATTCGATCACTCTTTTGGCTTAAAAGGCAATAGTGATGCAGATGTTATCTTTCATTCAATCACTAATGCTATATCAAGCATTACTGGTATAAATATTTTAGGGACAGTAGCGGACAAACTTGTGCAACAAGGAGAAAAAGACAGTAGTAAATACCTTCAACTTGCACTTGATGATTTGCATGAATGGAAAATAAATCATATAGCAATATCAGTAGAATGCTTAAACCCAAAAATATCACCAAAAATTGATCTTATGAAACAAAAAATTTCTACTATCTGCAAAATAAAATTTGCTGATGTAGGTATAACTGCAACTTCAGGTGAAGGATTGACCTCCTTTGGAAGAGGCGAAGGAATTCAAGCAATAACCATCATAACCGTTAGCAAATCATGACTCTAATAGACAACCCCACACGCTCAAAAATTAAAAAAATACACTTCATAGGAATAGGTGGCTCTGGAATGAGTGGCATTGCAGAAGTTCTTGCTAACTTAGGTTATGAAATATCTGGATCAGACATTCAGTCCAATCAAGCAACAAAAAAACTTGAAGAAATAGGCTGTAATATTAGCTATACGCAAAAAGCTGAAAATGTTAAAGGCAAACAGGCAGTAGTTGTGTCTTCCGCAATCAATAAAAATAACCCCGAACTCCAAGAAGCTAGGCAGCAAAAACTATTAATTGTTCCAAGAGCTGAAATGCTGGGAGAGCTTATGCGCTTTCGCTTTGGAATAGCAATTTCAGGAACGCATGGCAAAACAACTACAACCAGCCTAATTGTTCACATTATGACTGAAGCAAAGCTTGACCCAACTTACATTATTGGGGGCATTATAAATGCAACCGGTATGAACGCCAAACTAGGAAAAAGTGATTATTTAATTGCCGAAGCAGATGAAAGCGATGCATCTTTTCTTCACCTTCAGCCCATGTTGAGTGTTATTACTAACATTGATGAAGACCACATGAGTACTTATAATCATAGCTATGACAACCTAACTGATGCCTTTATAAGCTTTACATCAAATCTTCCTTTCTATGGAGTTTGTGTTGCTTGTATTGATGATGGCGGAGTTAAGGACATCCTTAAAAAAATTCATAGGCCAGTTTTGAGTTATGGCTTCAGTGATGATGCAGATGTCCAGGCATCAAACGTTAAACAGAATGAAATGAAAATGTCATTTGATGTTAACTGTAAAAAATATCAAAAAAAATTTCCTGTGTCACTTAATTTAATAGGAAGGCATAATATCTTAAATTCTCTTGCTGCAATTAGTGTTGCAATTGAACTAGAAATAGAGCTTGAGGTAATACAGAAAGCATTGTCTCATTTTAGTGGGGTATCAAGAAGGCTTGATTATCATCAGAATTTAACTGTAAACACTTCTCTTATTCCACTCTTTGATGATTATGGTCATCATCCCAATGAAATCACTGAGGTTGTAAGTACTTTAAGAAATACCTATCCAGATAAAAGGCTTGTGGTTATTTTTCAGCCTCATAGATATTCACGAACTAGAGACTTATTCAATGATTTTGTGAGCTGCCTATCTAAAGTAGATGTATTAGTTTTACTTAATATATATTCAGCCAATGAGTCGCCAATTAATACAATTAGCTCATCAACCCTTGCCGACTCGATAAGAAGAAGAAGTTCAATCGATCCAATCGTAGTTAAAGATATAGATGAAATAATTGAAATAATTCCAAATATAGTTACTGAAAATGATGTAATTCTTACTCTTGGAGCTGGTGATGTCAATAAAATCCCACACCAACTTAAAGATCATTTTCATGAATAAAAGATAATGCTCAAGTTTAATGAACCAATGTCAAAACACTGTTCTTTAAGATCAGGAGGAATATCTAGTGAATTTCTTAAGCCTGAAGATGTAAATGAGCTCTCTAATTTTTTAAAAATCAATACAAAACCTATTCTAATGGTTGGGCTTGGAAGTAACCTATTGATCCGTGATAGAGGATTTAATGGGGTAACAATTAATACAAAAAATCTCAAAGATATTTCTATTTCAAATGGATTAATCGAGTCAGGAGCAGGAACCTCTCTCGCGAAATTATCAAGATTTTCTCAAACAAATTTAAAATTTGGAGCTGAATTCCTTAGTGCTATTCCTGGAAGTGTAGGCGGCGCATTAGCGATGAATGCAGGTGCATTTGGCTCTGAGATATGGCAATATGTCCATTCAGTCAAAACTATTAATTTATCTGGAAAGATTCAAGAAAGATTTCCCAAAGACTATAAAATTTCTTATCGATCTACTCTTCATAAATTTAGTGACGAAGTTTTTATTAGTGCTATTTTTGACTTTAATTTAAAACAGCCCAATGACAATGTTCGGGAGCTGCTTCATAAAAGAAACTCGACACAACCAATCGGTTTAGCAAGCTGTGGGAGTGTTTTTAAGAATCCCAAAGATCATTATGCTGCTAAATTAATTGAATCAACTGGCCTCAAAGGCTTTTGTATTGGAGGAGCCTGTGTTTCAGAAATGCACGCAAACTATATTATTAATCAGAATAATGCAAGCGCTTCAGATATTGAAAATTTAATTACTCATATTCAAAGTGTAATAAAGAATAAACATAATATTGAACTTGAAACTGAAATAATAATCATATGATTGCTGTATTAATGGGAGGCTACTCAGCTGAGAGAGAGATATCACTACTAAGTGGCAATGCTGTTTATGAAGCCCTACTTAAAAGTAATGTGGATTGTTTCTCATTTGATCTCACCCATGAAAATCTTGAAAGTCTTTGGGAAAAAGAATTTGATAAAGCGTTTATTGTTTTACATGGCAGGGGCGGTGAAGATGGCTACATTCAATCCCAACTTATAAAAAAAGGTATCCCGTTTACAGGATCTAATGCTATTGCATCAAATCTATGCATGAATAAAGCTACTACTAAAGACTTATGGAGTAATCATAGCCTTCCCCTATCTCCCTCAATCGTAGCTATAAAAGGGCAGAATTTAGATTCAATAAATTTTCCTCTTCCATGGGCCGTAAAACCAACTTTGGAAGGCTCTAGTATTGGTATTACAAAGGTTAAAAATCAGAATGAACTTGATGACGCACTTAAAGCAGCATGGCATTATAATGATGAGGCATTAATAGAACAATGGGTTGAAGGTGACGAATATACTGTTGCAATATTAAATAACAAAACGCTCCCAAGTATAAAAATTATTTCTGACCATGATATTTACGACTATCACTCAAAATACTTTAGTAATAAAACCGAATATCTTTGTCCGTCAGGTTTAACTATAGCGCAAGAAAAAAATATTCAAATGATAGCTTTAAAGGCCTTTAATTTAACTGGAGCATCTGGCTGGGGTAGGGTTGACTTTATTCTTGATAAAAATATGAAGCCATACTTGTTAGAAATAAATACAGTGCCGGGTATGACATCTCACTCACTTGTTCCAATTGCAGCTAAAGCCTCCAATATAAGTTTTGAAGAATTAGTAATCAAAATCCTTAATGGCTAGAGAAAGAAAAAATTACGTAAAGAAACAAAAAAAACCTTTTAAGTATTTTTTAAACAAAATATTTAAATTAGTCTTCTATATACTTTTTGCGCTTTTAATTGCCTTCTTGATATATCTTGTTGAAAAATCAACCCTACTTAAACCAAATATCTCATGGGAAATAAAGGGAGAATTGCAAGCCCAAGCTTATGAATATGATGAGTTAATTAAACCTCTTCTTATCAATAAATATTTACTTAATCTCTCTCAAATTAAAAATAAATTAGAACAGAGTCCGTGGGTTTCAAATGTAGAAGTTGAAAGAATATTTTGGAATAGGATTCGAATATCATTAGAAAAGCATGATATTGCTATGCGATTTGGAACGGAAGGGTATATATCCTCTCGAGGCATATTATTTAAACCAAACTTAACAATTAACTCTGGAAAACCAATTGGAATAGTATCTGAATCAGAGGTTAAACAATTTTATTTTGACTTTACTATGTACCAGTCAATCCTTGAGCCAGTTAAAATTTCTCTTTTTGAAAGGACTTCCATTGATGAATTAACGCTAGATAACAATATAAAGGTTATTTTAGGATATCAAAAACAAAATGAACGCCTAGAGTTATTTATCAAATCTTTTGAAAAACTAAAGAAGTATAAAAAAATTAGAACAAGAGGAATTTTTGATATGAGATACCCTAATGGCTTTGCGTTGAGCTATTCGCCATTATGACTTTGTAGCACAATGCTATGCTAATTGAAGTCCAGTAGATTGAGATAAAACTAAAGAGAGAATCTAGATAGTTATTTTCAATTAGGCCTATCAATGAAATTAAAATAAATGGGCCTATAAAATTGATTAAAAAAATGTTTAAGCGAGCCTGCCATGTTACTTCTATTCTCTTATAGGGCACATCGTTTGCTATTGATACTAAATTAAGTGTTAATGGGATAAGTAAAAGATAAAACGGTAGCAAATAAATTGAAGAAAGTGTTAATGCTTGGCCAATACCTAAAAGAATCGCCAAAAGAAAAAAGCGGCCAAACCTTAGGCTAGGCAAAACAAAACCAAATCGATTTATAGAATTACCCCCTAGAATTACAAGCCTATATATATTTATTAATATTGCCATTGAGGCATAAATAAACATTAGGAAATAAGATATGTGAAAACTAATATTTTCTGGCATTTCACTTCCAGGCTTTAGCATAGATAATAAATGCACCAGCTCAGGCAAGAATGGAAGAGCTAAAAGTATTGGGAAAATAGTGGCCTCAAGTAACTTCTTCCAATTAGAAAAAGCAAATGCTAAGGTTGCTAAAATAGTTTTTTGTATCGGGATATTTGTCATGATAAGTTTGAGTTAACCACGTTAATAGTAATAGTTAATTTATCGCCTGGTTGTAATATATATTCTTCATTCAAATCATTCCAAGATCTAATTTCTGCAATTTTAACATTATACTTTTGGGCAATCCTTGATAGGTTATCACCCTCCTTTACCGTGTAAAAAATATCTCTATTAATATCAATTCCAGTATTCGTTATTTTAGCCAACTCTGTCTTGTTTTTGTTATCCCTTAAGATAACTAATTCTTTTCCAATAGACAAAGATTCAGAAGGACTAATTTTATTCCACCTTACAAGATTATTAATTGTGGTGTCAAACTTGGTAGAAATTTTCCAAAGGCTATCTCCAGCAACAACCGTATAGATAATTTTTTCTGAATTTTTTTGAATATTTAATCTACTTTTTTCCCGTTGATTATCTGACAAAGAGTAGTAGCCCTCTGATTTTTGAGCTAAAGGGACGATTAAATACTTATCAGCCCTTATGGCATCATTATCAAGCTCATTAACACTCTTTATTTGACCAATTGTTGTATTGTAATTTTGTGCAATAACGCTAAGACTATCGCCTTGCTTAATCTTATAACGAGTCCAACTAATTTTTGGTCTTTGGCCTTGTTTAGATAAATTGTCATTAAAGCTATAAATAACTTCTTCTGGAAGCAGCATTATGTATGGCAGGGATTCAGGAGTTGCCCAGCGTTTCAATCCAGGGTTGTAGTTATAAATCTGGTCAATACTTAAGCCAGTCCACTGAGAAATAAGTGCTAAATCAAACTGTGAATCTAGTTCGACTTCATTTAAGAAGGGCTTATTATCGATCTCAAGCAGTTTTTGATTATAGCGAGAAGGATTTTTAATTACTTGACTAAGGGCTAGGAGCTTAGGAACATACTTCTCAGTCTCATGAGGTAGATCTAAGCTCCAAAAATCTGTCTTTTTTCCAAGCTTAATATTTGTATCAATTGCTCCTTGAATTCTTCCAGGGCCTGCATTATAAGCAGCAATAGATAGAAGCCAATCTCCTTTAAACATTTTATTTAGGTCATTTAAATAATTAGCAGCGGCTTTAGTTGAGGCAAGCACATCCCTTCTATCTGCATGCCACCAGTCTTCTTCTAGACCATACATTCTCCCAGTAGAAGGTATAAATTGCCACAACCCTGCTGCCGTTCCATGAGAATATGAAAATGGATAGTAATCAGATTCAACAATAGGCAGCAAAGCAATTTCAATTGGAACGTTCTGCTTTTCTAGTTCAGAGACAACAAGATATAAAAAAGGCTCTGCTCTTTTTGAAATTAAAGATAGATACTCTGGATGATTACTTATCCAATCAATACGACTTTGAACTCTTGAATTAGAAACACTTTTAATACCCTGACGATTGGCAATAACTTGCCATAAATCATCCTCTTGAGAGTATTGAATAGTATTGACTGACTTACTCTTGAGGCTGGCTAAAGTTTGATTTTTATCAATGACCGATTGACAGCCAGAAAGAATCAAAAAGATTAATAAAAGAGCAGATCTCACTTCTATTTCTTACTTGAGCATTCGGGTGAATTAGGTGCAATCTGACGTTTTTTCCACTCTTCAGGACTGTAGGTATGCATTGCCAAAGCATGAATATGCTTTAACTCTTCAGCAAAAAGCTTATTAATGAAGCGGTGACGATCAATAAGCTTCATTTCATCAAAGGTTGGACTTACGACTACAATTTTAAAGTGCGACTCAGTAGCTGGTCCTGAATGCTGACTAGACTCATTACTAACTTCGCAATACTCTGGACTCAAAGCTAAATCAAGTTGATTTATTAAATGATTTTCCATACTAGGCATTGTCATTACTCACATTTGCATATTCAAAAGAATCAGAAAAGAAATTCTCTTTAACTAGTTGATGTTCAAGACATCTTTTAGCTGCTGCATTAACCATTACAGGTGGGCCACAAGCATAAACCTCGAATCCTGTTAAGTCTTCAAAATCTTTAATAACTGAGTCATGAACATAGCCTTTATTTCCATCCCAAGTCTCATTTGCTTCCGATAATACTGGAATAAAAGAGATGTTGGGATATTTTTCACTCCATTCAGATGGAAGGTTCGAATACAAATCGACTTCACTTCTTACCCCCCAGTATAAATAAACCTTCCTTTGAGACCCTATGTTAATAAGGTGCTCTATTATTGCCTTAACTGGACCAAAACCAGTTCCTCCAGCAATAAAAATGATTGGGCATTCGCTTTCTTCTCTTAGAAAAAAAATTCCTTTGGGGCCTTCAATTCTTAAAATTGATTTAGGGGCTAACGAATTAAAAATGAAGTTAGTGAGCTTTCCATCATCAACCAATCGAATATGGAGCTCAATCAGATTTGAGTTAGTTGGCGCATTGGCTATAGAGTAATATCTTGAGTCAAAATCTGAATGCTCTAAGTCAAGGTATTGCCCTGCTAAATACTGCAAAGATTGAGCGCCAGGTATCTTTAATATTAGCTGGATTACATCATGATTCAAATGATTAATTTGCTCTACTCGGCACGGCATACTGCGAACTTCAATAGCTGCCAGAGAGTCAAGCTCATCAACTGCAATATATAAATCACTCTTTGCTTTACACTGACAAAGCAATGCCATATTTGAATCAATATCATCAGCGCTTAGAACTGATGGGATTTCACCATCATAATCAATCTCTCCATTAAGGATAACTGCTTTACACTGACCACAAAAACCATTTTGACAGCCATATGGAAAATTAAAGCCGTTTGAAAGTGCTCCATCTAGAATAGATTCTTCATCTCCACACTTGAATGATTTACCACTAACTTGATTTAAAACCGTAAACATAGTTTTTGGAGATAAAAAATATAAAGGTGACATTATAATGTAGGTCTTATAGTTATGAACTTACTATTATTATGGTAATTGAGCCAATAAATTTTGTAGTTTTTTTGATGGGACCAACAGCCTCTGGAAAGACTGAGTTAGCTATAGAAATTAGTAAGCACATTAACTCAAAATTAATAAGTGTCGACTCTGCCTTGATCTATCGGGGTATGGATATTGGCACAGCAAAGCCTAGCAAGGAAATTCTTACAGCCCATCCACATCAATTAGTTGATATTTGTGAGCCTGAAGATAGCTTTTCAGTAACTGAATTTATATCACTGGCAAAAAAACATATTAAATCGGCTCTAGCAGAAGGTAAATTACCTATTCTGGTTGGTGGCACTTCTTTCTACTTTAACGCTTTAGAGCATGGTTTGTCTGAACTCCCTTCGTCTACTGATGAGTCTCGAAAGCATTTTAATGACCTTTTAAAAAGTGAAGGCAGTGTAAAACTTCATTCAAAATTAGCGGAAATTGATCCTAAATCTGCATCGCACATCCATTCAAATGATTCCCAAAGAGTAACCAGAGCGCTTGAGGTTTTTCATCTCTCTGGAGAAATATTAAGCAAACTTCAAGGCAAAAAAAATAAGAATAAGCTCGATCTTAATATTAAAAAAATTGTACTCATGCCTGATAGAGCTATGCTTCATCAAAGAATTGAGCAGCGCTTTATAAAAATGATTAAAGATGGATTTCTTAATGAAGTTGAAAACCTTAGAAAAAATAAAAAACTCAACCTAGATCTAGCCTCTATGAGATCCGTTGGTTATAGGCAAGCATGGAATTATTTTGAAGGAAATTATAGCAAACAAGAAATGATTGAAAAAGCAATCATCGCGACTAGGCAATTATGTAAACGTCAATGCACATGGCTAAGGGATGAAGATAAAGCTCTTACATTAAAAAAAATAGAGATTGAAAAAGCCGTTAAGTTTCTTCAAGAACGAAGCGCTTAAAAACATCTCCACGCTCATTAAAATCACTAAACATATCAAAGCTTGCGCACCCAGGCGAAAGCAATACTGCGCCCCCTTCTGCCATTGAAGTAGCCATCGAAACCGCTTTTTTCATTGAATCAACAACTTCCACATGAGGGGCAGTAATTTGCTTTGAAAAATCACTACTGCACTCTCCAATTAAAACAACTGCATTAACTTTTTCATTTATTAATTTGAAAAACTCTGAATAATCCTCTTTTTTTGATATTCCACCAGCAATTAATATTAAGTTATTGTATTTTTCAAAAAGAGCATTAACGGCAGTTATGGAAGAAATTGCGTTGGTTGATTTTGAATCGTTGTAGTAATCTATATCGTTTATCGTTGAAACAAATTCCAATCTATGCTCTAAGCCTTTGAAGTCAACTGCAGCCTGAATCATTGCTTTTAAGGTTAATCCAAAACGATGGCCTAACGTTAAGGCAGCTAATAGATTTTCTATATTATGTCTTCCAACAACCTTCAATTTATCACTTGTTAGTAGGAATTTACCTTTGTGTAGAACTTCATACAAGTCACTAATTCGATTTGCACTGAAATCACACCTATCATCAACAGACTCTACCGCATAGAAGTTGTGGCCGCTCAAATCACGCAGCAAATCATCGTTGAGATTTATAACTTGAAATTTGCAATAGCTATAAATCGATAATTTAGAGGAAATATAATCACTAAAGTTAGAGTACCTATCAAGGTGATCAGGAGTTATATTCGTAATTACGCCAGCTAATAAAGAAAGCTTATTTGTATAATCTAATTGATAACTTGAAAGCTCAACAACATAGAGTTCGGCTTCATCACTTAAACTATCCATTACAGGTTTGCCGATATTGCCGCAAATAACAGCATTTTTTCCATCAGCAAATGCCATCTCACCTAATAATTGAGTTACGGTTGATTTTCCATTTGAGCCAGTAATGCCAATAATTGGAGCCATAGCATATCGACCAAATAACTCTATATCACTAATAATTGAAATATTTTTTTTGCGCATCCAAATTACAATATCTTCTGACTCAGCGACACCTGGACTAATAATTACTTCAGAAATGCCAGTTAAAATATGCTCATTCCAATCTCCAAAATAAGCATCATTAAGTAGACCCTCTTTTTTACTTACTTCAAGCATAGGAGGCTCTTGACGAGTGTCAGCAATACGAAATGAGATTTCATTTTTAAAGAAAAAACGAGCTACAGAAAGACCTGTAATACCTAGACCTAAAATAAGTTTCATGAAACCCTTGTGTTTTCGACCAAAATTGACTATATTTTACACTTTTACTTCACTATTTTATTATGCCTACAAATGTTCAGACAACTTCAAGTGCGATTGTAATAAATCGGACGCTAAGAAATACGTATCAGCTTTTATCAGCGACACTTCTTTTCAGCGGTTTAATGGCTTACTTATCAATGTATCTTAGACTGCCTTACTTTGGGCTTCTAATAACTCTTGGTGGCTATTTTGGTCTCTTATTTTTGGTGACAAAGCTTAGAAATTCGGCTTTTGGAATCCTCGCAGTCTTTGCACTAACTGGCTTCATGGGCTTAACCCTTGGGCCAATTGTTGGCGCATACACAACTGCCTTCTCAAATGGTGCCGAGCTTGTTGGAATGGCAATGACAGGAACTGCGGTCATCTTTTTATCGCTTTCTTTCTACGCTATTACATCTCAAAAAGACTTTAGCTTTATGTCCGGCTTCCTGACTGCTGGAATAGTAGTTGCATTTTTAGCGGGTATTGCAGCATACTTTTTCCAAATGCCTGCTTTATCACTTGCAGTTTCATCTGCATTCATTTTACTAATGAGTGGCCTTATATTATATGAAACAAGCAATATTATTCATGGCGGAGAAACCAATTACATCATGGCAACGGTTACTCTATACATTTCTATTTACAACCTATTCTTGAGCCTTCTTCACCTACTAGGTGTGTTTTCTGGCGATGACTAGTGATAGATAGCGATGGATATCGCGCAAATGTTGGCATTGTAATTACTAATGAAAAAAGGCAAATACTTCTAGCAAAGCGCTTTAAACAAGATGCATGGCAACTTCCTCAGGGTGGAATTGATACCGATGAAACTGAGCTAGATGCTCTCTATAGAGAGCTTGAGGAAGAGGTTGGTCTTAATCCAGGCCATGTAACTCTTTTAGCTAAAACTCCTAAATGGCTTCGTTATGATCTGCCTACAGAGCACATTAGGCGTCGACAAAAACCAACCTGTATTGGTCAGAAACAGGTTTGGTTCCTATTAAAGCTTAAATCTGGTGATGACAATATCACTCTTGATTCACACCATGATATTGAGTTTGATGACTGGAAATGGGTTGATTACTGGAATCCAGTCGATGAAGTGATTGACTTTAAAAGAGCGGTCTATGAAGATATGTTAAAAGCACTTGCACCGATCCTTTTTGAAAATGAACATAGCATTCCAACAAAACTTTCTCGGCCTCTGCAGTTTACTGCCATCAAGCTTTATTAAGGTAGGTTTTTCTTTATAATCTCGACCGGTGTCATTATGTGTGCCTCTATAAGCTTTTGAGCAGGTATGGAATCTCTTTCAAGCACCAATACCATAAGCGCAACATGCTCGTTCTGATTTGCTTGCAGCCTTTCATAGTTAGTAACGTTTTCTTGAAGCCAAAGATTTCGGTATCGGGTAGATTTTTCAAAAAGTGATTGCCTTATCTGAAAAAGCCTTGGGGAATTACAACCAGAAACTAATGCCTCATGAAATGAAAAATGTCGATTTTGCCATTCGTCCATATCAATATTTTCAGATTTGCTATATTTAGCTAATAAATGAGAAGCTGCAATTATTTTTGACTCCCAAAAATCACCACCTTTTTTTATAGCCATATCAAGACATAAGCCCTCTATTTTTGATCTTGCTTGATAAATGTCAGTTAAATCATCAATAGATATATTACTAACATAAAAGCCTTTTTGGTTTTCAGACACAACTAAATCTTTGGCAATTAGTTGTGATAGTGCTTCTCTTATTGGGCTTGTTCCAACTTTATAGCGATCTTTTAAAGTTTTAATTTGTAATTTTTCCCCAGGTGGGAACACGCCCTGAATAATATCACTCGTTAATGCATCAAGAATTTTAGAAGCTGTATTTTGCTTAGAAGTATCCATTCACTATTTTTTTTATGTAATTTAAAGTTAGATAATTTACAATTTAACTACAGTATAGCTTGAATTATTTAAAAATGTAGTTATAATTAAATAATGTCGACATTATTGAAAAATACTTTAAATATTGGTTTTGAATTAAGCCAACACAAAAATAACTCAAGAGTTCAGGTCCTTAAGCTGTCAAAAAATACTGTAGAAAAATTTTCTAAAAAAATAGTTGATCATAATGTTCAATCAATTGAATATAAACCTTTTTTAAGGTTTTATCTTGCTGATTGTCTAAACAAGCTAACCGATGATACTTTAGGTAAATTTCTATTAAAAACTCTTAAGAATCGATCAACAGGGGCAATATTACTAGAATGTGAGCTATTAAATAACTCAACGCTTAACGGAATAGAGTTTATAGATTTTAATGTTCTACTTTCTACGGCAATTTCTCATCTTATCGGCATTCCAAATCTTGATTCAATGTCTGGCAAGTTTTATGCCAGATTTAGTGTTAAAAATGAAGATAATAGTGACAGCTATCTCCGTCAAGCTCATCGCAGAATGGAACTCCACAATGATGGGACCTACGTTGAAGAGACTACTGACTGGGTAATCATGCAAAAAATTCTTGAAGTTGATGTCGAAGGTGGTGATTCACTTCTACTTCATGTTGATGACTGGAAGGATTTGGACAAATTTTATCATCATCCATTAGCAAAAGAAAATCTTCAATGGGGATCGCCCTCTAGTAAAAATATTACTTATAAAACGTCTCACCCAATCTTTTTAGAGGAGATGAATGATGGAAAGCCAATTATGTCTTTTATTGATCAATTCGTTGAACCTTTGAATATTGAGCAAGGGCTTTATTTATATGAAATGGGAGATTCACTTGAAAAAGAGACGAATACTTCAAATGTCAAATTACCCGAAGGCAGTATGCTTATTATTAATAATTATTGCTGGCTTCATGGAAGAGACAAATTTATAGCCAAAAAAAACCTTCATAGAGAACTTCTTCGTCAAAGAGGTGTTTTTGCTGAAAATACTGGCGATAATGATAAATAATTTATTCCATATACACTTGTAAAAATGAAGACGGAGCTAATGTTCGATTATGTTGTTTTAGGAGGTGGTATTGTTGGCGTTTCGACGGCACTTTCACTTATCACAAAACACCCTGATAAACGCATCCTGCTAGTTGAAAAAGAGGAATCTTTTGCTCAACACCAAACGGGACACAATAGTGGCGTCATTCATGCTGGTGTTTACTATGAACCTGGCAGCTTAAAGGCAAAATTTTGCAGAGAAGGATTAACAGAAACAATCAAATTCTGCTTGCTTCATAAAATCCCATATGAGCAGTGTGGTAAGCTATTAGTAGCAACTAATGACACAGAATTGAAGCGGATGAAAGAGCTTTATGAGCGGTGCAAATCGAATAATATTGAAGTTGAAATTTTAAACGAAAAAACATTAAATGAAATTGAACCAAATATCTCTGGTAATGGTGCGCTATTAGTCAAGTCAACTGGAATCGTTAACTATAAATTAATTACAAAGAAAATGTCAGAGCAATTTGAGTCATTAGGTGGCATGTTTCTTCTTAACACTAAAATAATTAATCTTAAAGAAGACGAAGATAAAATTCAAATAATAACTTCGAATGAAATATTCAGCTCAAGATATCTTGTTTGCTGCGCAGGGCTAATGGCTGACAGAATAGCAAGACTACTTAAAATTAAAATTAACTTTCAAATTGTTCCATTTAGAGGAGAGTACTTCAAGCTTCCTGAAAAACATAACAATCTCGTTAAGCATTTGATCTACCCAATACCTGATCCAACTCTCCCCTTTTTAGGAGTTCACTTAACCAAAATGATTGATGGAAGCATAACTGTTGGACCAAATGCGGTTCTTGGATTTAAGCGTGAAGGTTACAGTAAGTTTAATTTCAGCCTTAAGGATAGTTTTCAACTATTATCATTCAAAGGGTTTCATAAAGTACTTATAAAAAACTTTAAATCGGGCTTATATGAAATGAAAAATTCAATCTTTAAGAGAGGTTATTTAAAGGAGGTTCAAAAATATAGCCCTTTGGTAAAAATTAGCGATCTCAAGACATACCCTGCAGGAATTAGAGCACAAGCAGTTTTGGATGATGGCACACTTGTGCATGACTTTTTATTTGCTGAGAGCAGGCGATCAATCCATGTATGTAATGCACCATCTCCTGCAGCAACTTCAGCTATACCAATTGGAAGGTATATTACGGATAAAGCGACTGAGGCTTATAACAAACTAACTTAATTTAAAAAACTGCCTTATAGTCTCAGCAAACTGAGCTGATTGAACGCTTTCTGGCTTCGCTTTAAGCTTAATTAAAGCAGGGTCTACAAATTCTTTTGGAATTGTAATATCCCTTCTAGCCGACAGAAGATCTTTTATAAAATTAACTAAAAACTCTGGATGCGCTTGCATTGTAAGAACTTTATCTTTGATATAAAAACCAGCATTTTCACAAAATTTAGATTTTGCATAAACAGTTGCCCCCTCTGGCAATCGAAGAACTTGATCTTGATGACAAATATTTAAGGTTACCTCTTCCAACAAGTTACTCATGTAACCTGTTTTATTGTTAATTTGGTAAGTATGAAGCCCCAAACCCCATCCTTTTGTTGACTTTTCAACATGGCCTCCAAGCGCTTGGGCAATTAGCTGGTGACCAAAACATACTCCAAAGATTGGTAGGCTGTCCTTATAGATATTTTTAATCAGATCACTGACTACTGGTATCCAAGAATGATCTTCATAAACACCGTGAGGAGAGCCAGTAACAATCCATCCATCACACTCAAGGTGATCTTTTGGAAATACTGAATCAAGAATATTAAATGTTTTAAACTCAAACACTTTCTCTTCAGAATTAATAAGTGCAATAAGCATTTCTGCATAAGTACCATATTCTTCAACCAAATCTTCTGAAGCCCTTCCAACTAATAATATTCCAATTTTCATCATATTCTTAAGAAATTAAATTTTTACTTGTTTCATTTTTTGTTTTGCCCTTATAACTAGATAATCATGCGCAATAGTCGCTGCAATAATTGCTGTAATTTCAGCATGATCATAAACCGGAGCCACTTCAACAACATCTGCACCAATAAAATTTAAATTTTCTAAGCCCCTAATAATTCCTAAGGCCTGGGCAGAAGTTAAACCTCCCGAGACTGGTGTTCCAGTTCCAGGTGCATAGGCTGGGTCAAGACCATCAATATCAAACGTAAGGTATGCAGGGCGATCTTTAACGACTTCAATTATTTTTTTAATTACTTTATTTACGCCATTATCATGAACCCATGGCGCATCAAGAATAGTCACCCCCTTGGTATTGCTATTATGAGTTCTTATTCCAACTTGTATGGAGTGCTCGGTATCAATTAAATTCTCTTTGATGGCTCTTGAAAACATCGTGCCATGGTCAAGCCTTCCATCTTCATCGGGCCAAGAATCTGTATGCGCATCAAAATGAACAAGCGCAATTGGTCCATGCTTTGCAGCGTGTGCCCTTAAAAGTGGATAGGTTACAAAATGATCACCCCCAAAAGTGAGCATCTCTGCCCCAGAGTCTAATATAGTTTTAGCATGGGCTTCGATTTGAGCAACCACATTTACATGAAAACCATAATCCAATTCGCAGTCTCCATAATCCGTTACCGCTAATGTTTTGAAGGGGTCTATTCCGTCTGGAAATGCTAATAATTCTGCAAGCTGAACTGAGGCTTCTCTTATTGCTTTAGGGCCAAATCTTGCGCCAGGTCGAAAGCTCGTTGCAGCGTCAAATGGAATGCCGCTCACAGCAATATCAACGCCCTTTAGATTCTTTGTATACTTGCGCCTTAAAAAACTAAGAGCGCCGCCATAGGTCATTTCATTGTCTCTGCCATAGAGAGTTTTTTTAGTGAAAGCTTGATCGGTCTTTATTTCTTCAAAGTCATCAGTACTCATTAATTTTTCCTATATGTTGAAAAACTAGTTTCTTATTATAATCGGTCCATTAGCGAATAATATAGCATGCCAAGTTTCATACTTGGATTCCTAAGAAACCTTCCACCAGGGAAACTTTGCCTTGGAATCTTTGCCATAATATCAAAAGTCTCTCCATTTCCAGTAATTTTCTCAGAAACTAATTTTCCAGAGTAGCTAGCAAGAGCAACACCTTGACCAGAATAGCCTTGAGCAGATATAACTTTTTCATTATGAAGAGTTGTAAAGAATGGCAGGCGATTCATTGTTATCGCAAGCTTTCCTCCCCAAGCATAATCGATTTTTATGCCCTTTAAAAATGGATAAATTTTCTCTAAAGGCTTAGTTACTATGGGAATAATATTACTCGAAAGTTCTTGAGAATAATTCTCACCACCACCAAAAAGTAAGCGCTTATCAGCACTCATTCTAAAATAGTTGATTACAAATCTTGAGTCAGCAAAGGCTATATCTTTTGGGTTTATCTTTTGAACCGTTTTATCATCAAGCGGCTTAGTTGCAACAATATAGTTATTCATTGGCAGTATTTTTGATGTTAAGCTTTTTTCAAAATTACCAAGGTAACCATTACAAGCCAGAACAACTCGATCTGCTTTGATGGAGCCATCTTTAATGATTACCTTAACATGGTCATCATTAACTTTATAACTTAATGCAGGAGTATCTTCAAAGATCTTTGCACCTGCAGAGATAGCAGCTTTTGCAATCCCAAGTGCATAATTAAGTGGGTGGCAGTGAGCCTCGCCTTCATCATAACTACCTCCATAATATGTATTTGAGCCAGTCACATCTCGCATTTCATTATCATTCAAATACTCAATGTCATGATAATCATAGTTTTCATTCATATGATCTACATATTGTTTTGACTCTTCGCAATATTTTTGCTTATGATTGGGGTGGGCAATACCTTTTTTATAATCACACTGAATTTGATATTGATCAATTAGATGTTTAGCGTGATATTTTGATTTCTCGCCAATCTCCCATAAAACTTTAGCATAATCAACTCCTAACGTTTTTTCTAGATAGAACTGGTCTCTTCTCATACCACCAGACACTTGGCCTCCATTAGCACCAGAGGCTCCAGATGCCAGCTTGTTGGACTCAAGCAGGAGAACATTTACCCCTTCTTTTGCCAAATAAAGAGCAGTCGATAGACCCGTGTAGCCTCCACCAATTATGCAAACGTCAGCATGCACGTCGCCAGTAAGCTTAGGTTGATCAATCTCAATATTTCGAGATGCTAGGTAATAAGATTGCACGCAAAGAAAGTATTTACTTAATTGATTTGGCAGTCAAATCAAGACACTTCCAAACCTTTTCAACTATCTCATCAATATGCTCATTAGTACAAATTAAAGGAGGAGAAATAACCATCTTATTTTTAATTGCCCTCATTACTAGGCCATTCTCATAACAAAAATCACGACATTTTCCAACAATCTCTCCACTATTATCAAATCGCTTGCAATTTTCTTTATCTTCAACAATTTCTATTGCTGCAAGCATTCCAACTTGTCTAGCTTCACCCACCAAGGAATGGTTCTCTAAATCCTTCCACTTACTTCCCAAGTATGGGGCGGTATTATTTTTGACTTTGTGAATTATATTAGTGCTCTCCATTAACTCAAGGTTAGCAATAGCTGCTGCCATACAGGCTGGATGTCCTGAATAAGTATATCCATGATTAAACTCTTCCTTAGCTGAGGCTAATACATCCACAATATCATCATGAACAATAACACCTCCAACTGGCAGATAACCCGAAGTTACTCCCTTTGCAAATGCCATTAAATCTGGCTTAAAGTTAAAGTGTCCAGAACCAAACCATTCCCCAGTCCTTCCAAAGCCACATATTACTTCATCTGCAACTAAAAGGATATTTCTCTCTTTACAAATTCTACTAATCTCTGGCCAATAAGTTTTTGGAGGAATAATAACTCCACCTGCACCCTGAATTGGTTCCGCAATAAATGCAGCAACGCGATCTTCACCAAGCTCGTCAATCTTTTTAGCAAGGCTTTGAGCCATCTTAATTCCAAATTCATCCTCATCAATTTTTCCACCTGCCTCAACACAAGCATCATAATAGTAGGGTTGTTCTACATGTTCAATATCAGCAATTGGTAAGCCGCCTTGAGCATGCATGGCGCTCATTCCACCTAAACTAGCACCTGCCATAGTAGAGCCATGGTAAGCATTTTTGCGACTAATAATGACAGACTTAGAGGGCTTGCCTTTTGCATTCCAGTAGTGTCTTGTTAATCTCACAACAGTATCATTTGCTTCAGACCCAGAACCACAAAAATAAACTTTATTCATCCCTTCTGGAGTTTTATCCGCAATCATTTCAGATAACTTAATTGCAGAAGGATGACTAGACCCAAAGAAATTATTATAGTAAACAAGTTCTTTCATTTGCTCATTCACAGCCTTAATAATTGATTGTTGACCATAGCCCATATTAACGCACCATAGGCCAGACATACTATCTAAAATCTTCTTACCATCATTGTCATAGATATAAACTCCATCTGCTCGGCTGATGATATGAGTTTCCTCAGGCTTATTGATGTAACTTAAATCACTAAAGGATTGAATTAAATGCTTGGCATTTTTTTGTTGGAGAGCTGATGTGCTTATAGTCATGGGAATTCCTCAATTAAATTATCAACTTAAAATTGCAAGAAATTGAAATTATCTTGCAACACAATTTTAAATGTTATAGTGTAATACTTTTTTGAATCATGAGTAAAAAATAATTTACGATTGTTCAAAAGCAACATAAACAATTAAATAGCAAACTTTTAAATACATGACTAATATCGCTGAAGAATTTTTAAAGAATAATCCAGATTTAGAAAAAATTGAATTTATATATGTTGACTTTAATGGTATCCCAAGAGGCAAATATGCCGCACCAAAAACGCTAGTTAAAGCTTTTGATGGTGGCCTTAAAATGCCTATATCAAGCTATGTACTTGATGTTTGGGGTGATAACCCTAAGGGAACTGGACTGGTGATGTCAGGTGACGGTGATGCAATATGTAGGCCCGTTATAAGCTCACTAGCAGTCACGCCATGGAGCACTCGCAAGACAGCCCAGTGCCTTGTTAGTATGGAAAATGGTGATGGAGAGGCAATTTATGCAGACCCAAGACAAATCCTATCTTCAGTTCTTGAGCGTTTTCAAAAGCTTAATTTAAAGCCAGTTATCGCACCTGAAATGGAATTTTATCTTGTAGATAAACAATTACAAAAAAATGGCCATCCACAAATGCCAATCATTCCGGGTACTAACAGAAGATATGAAGATGTTCAGCTTCTCAACTTGAATGAGATGGATGACTTTGAAAGCTTCTTTGCCCTAGTAGAAAAAAGTGCTCACTCCTTAGGGATTCCTGCTGAGACTGCCATCAAGGAGTGTGCACCTGGACAATTTGAAATTAATTTACTACATCATAATGACGCCCTCTTGATGGCTGATCAGGCCTTTTTAATGAAACGCTTAATTAAAAACTGCGCTAGACAATTTAATATGAACGCAACCTTTATGGCCAAACCTTTTTCAGATCAAGCTGGCAACGGTATGCACGCGCACCTTAGCATTATTGATAAAGATGGTAACAATGTTTTTACAGTCGACAAAGATAAACAGCCTCAAGGTATTTTTGCGAACTCTATTGCGGGCCTTTTAAAGAATGCCCCTGATTTTCTTTCTTTTTATGCGTCCCACTCAAATTCATATCGACGTTTAGTTCATAATGCAGATCACGCTCCAACAACATTAAGCTGGGGTAATGAAAATAGGACTGCCCTAGTAAGATTACCGGAGGCATCCTCAAAAGCAACGCGATTAGAGTTTAGACTTCCAAGTGCAGACTCTAATCCTTACTTAGTATTTGCATCCATTCTTTCAAGTGTTTTGTCAGGAATAACAAATAAATATCCACTTGATAAAGAAACCATTGGAAATGCTCATGCGCAGCATGAAGCCGCACTAGGAATAACCTGGAGAGAGGCCGTTGATAAAACAAGTGAATCCCCAGTAGTTAAAGAATTTTTTGGTGAAAAGTTTCAAAAATCCTATCAATGTGTCAAAGAATCTGAGATAAAAAGATTTGAAAGTACGATTACTGACTTTGAATATAACTCATATTTAAGGCATCTTTAATATATGATTAAATTGTAATTTCAAAAAAAAGGTGCATATTAAAGAATAAACTTTAATATAATCCAGTTAGTAAAAATAAAAATAAAAGGAGAGTAATAATGAAAAATAAATTAAATAATCTACTTATTGCTGGAGCGTTAACATTTACCGCTCAAGCTGTAATTGCAGAAGAAGTAGTTAATGTTCTAAACTGGTCTGATTATATTGATGAGCAGGTTAATACAGACTTTACAGCTGCAACAGGTATTAAGGTTGTCTATGATGTGTTCGATTCTAATGAAGTCCTCGAAGCAAAGCTTCTTGCAGGAAGCTCTGGATATGACGTTGTCGTTCCTTCTAGTAGTTTCTTAGCGCGTCAAATTGAAGCGGGTGTCTTCCAAAAATTGGATAAATCAAAATTATCAAATATTGGAAACATGTGGAGCGACATTGAAGAGCAGGTAGCCCAATTTGGTCCACTAAATGACTACTCTGTTAACTACATGTGGGGAACAACAGGTATTGGCTACAACGATGGTTTAATTAGTGAAAGGATGGAGAATGCTCCTACAACCTCTCTTGCTATGGTCTTTGATCCAGATGTCGTTTCAAAATTCGCTGATTGCGGTGTTCATCTTCTAAATGCGCCAACTGAAATAATTCCTGCAGCACTTGCTTATCTTGGTGAAGATCCAAGAAGTACTGATTCGGATGTTATAGCTAAAGCAGAAGCTGTCTTGACCAAGGTTCGTCCGTACATTCAAAAATTTCACTCTTCTCAGTACATTGATGCTCTTGCAAATGGAGATATATGTCTAGTTGTTGGCTGGTCAGGTGATATATTTATGGCTCAATATGCAGCCTGGGATGCGGAGAATGGTGTAGAAATCGTTTATTCGATTCCTGATGAAGGCGCTCTAATGTGGTTTGATCAATTGGCAATTCCAGACGACGCTCCTAATGCTGATAATGCGCATAAGTATATCAACTGGATAATGGATCCTGAGCAAATTGCAACAGCAACAAACTATGTTTGGTATGCGAATGGTAATCTAGCCTCTCAACCTCTCCTAGAGGAAGACCTTCTTAATGATCCAGCGGTTTATCCAACACCTGAGGTTATGGAAGGTTTATACATTAGCCCAACTTACGATTCTAAATCTCAAAGAGTAGTAACACGTACCTGGACTAAAGTCACAACAGGTCAGTAACTTTAAACTACTATTACCTTCATGATGCTGTGCATCATGAAGGGTTTTTAATAATCATAATTCTATGTCTGAAAATATTAAAGTCAGCCCTTGGCTCGATTCAAGTCAGAAGCCGTATATCCAAATTCAAAATGTCACCAAGCGGTTTGGTGAATTTACAGCAATCGATAATTTAACTCTAGATATCTACAAAAATGAATTTTTCTCCTTACTGGGTCCTTCTGGTTGCGGAAAAACAACGCTCCTTCGAATGCTTGCAGGCTTTGAAAAAATCACTGATGGCAAGATTCTTGTGGATGGAGAAGATATATCTGAAATACCTCCTCACCTAAGACCAATTAACATGATGTTCCAGTCCTACGCGCTTTTTCCTCATATGACTGTTGAAAAAAATATTGCCTTTGGATTAAAGCAAGATAATCTCCCCACTAATGAGATTAATCAAAGAGTAGAAGAAATGCTTGAGCTTGTTGAACTTACTGACTTTGCTAATCGCAAACCTAATCAGCTCTCTGGTGGCCAAAGTCAAAGAGTCGCTCTTGCGAGAAGCTTAGCCAAGCGTCCAAAATTATTACTTCTTGATGAGCCTTTAGGGGCACTCGATAAAAGATTGAGAGAGCAAACTCAGTTTGAACTAATGGATATTCAGGAAAAACTAGAGGTCACTTTTGTTATTGTTACCCATGATCAGGAAGAGGCGATGACTGTTTCAAGTAGGATCGGCGTCATGGATTCTGGAAATTTAGTTCAAGTTGCAACACCCACAGAAATCTATGAGGCACCAATCAACAAGGATGTTGCTGACTTTATAGGTGACGTTAATATATTAAAGGGAATCTACAAAGGACAAAATGAAGTTGGCACTCAATTATTTTCTGAAGATTCAAATTCAATTGTGTTTGCAACACAAGAAGTTGGCGCCTCAGTTGAAGATGAAATGTGGTTTGCAATCAGACCAGAAAAACTTGAAATATCTAAAGTAGCGCCATCTCATGATCACAATATATTAAAAGGAACGATTGAAGATATTGCCTATGGAGGAAGCTTTTCAACTTACCATGTCAAACTAGATAATGGAAGAATCTTAAAAGCAATACGTGCAAATCGTGAAAGAACTAAAGAGCATCATTTAACATGGGATGATGAAGTTTACCTTCAATGGGCTCCTCATTCTGCTGTGGTTCTTCTTTCATAGTAATCTGTGAATCTTAGACAAAAAAAATCAAACTTTTTTAAGGGTATTTTTACTGGAAGAAATGCTGTAATTGCAATTCCATATATTTGGCTGCTTTTGCTTTTTTTACTGCCTTTTATCTATGTTTTAAAAATAAGTTTTGCAGAAACAATTTATGCAAGACCGCCATACTCCTCCCTTCTTATTTGGGGAGATTCATGGCTACCTTCAATCAAAGCAAGCTTTGATAACTATTTATTTCTTTTTAGTGACTCTTTGTATATTAAAGCTTACCTTTCAAGTTTAAAAATTGCCTTTATCTCAACAATACTAACTCTAATAATAGGATACTCAATAGCCTACAGCGTCGCAAGAGCTCCCACCCGATGGAGAGGAATATTGCTAATGCTTGTTATTCTTCCTTTTTGGACTTCTTTCTTAATAAGAGTTTATGCGTGGATTGGCATACTAAAGACGGAGGGCTTACTAAACTTAGCTTTAATGTCCATTGGAATTATTGAAAAGCCACTCATGATAATGAATACTGATCTTGCAGTCTATATTGGCATTGTTTACTCTTATCTGCCTTTTATGATTCTGCCTTTGTATGCAAATCTTGAAAAAATGGATATGAGTTTATTAGAAGCTGCGGCTGATCTCGGGTGCAGACCCTTTAAAACCTTCTGGACAGTGACTGTTCCACTTTCTCTATCTGGAATAATCGCTGGCTGCTTCTTGGTTTTTATACCAGTTATGGGCGAGTTTGTAATCCCAGATTTACTTGGCGGCTCTGAAACGCTAATGATTGGAAAGGTTCTTTGGACAGAGTTTTTCTATAATCGAGACTGGCCAGTTGCCTCAGCAGTAGCAATTCTTCTACTTGCAATTCTCGTTGTCCCAATAATGCTTTACCAAAGATCACAAGAGAAGGCAATATCATGAAAAAGTTTGGTAGCTTCAATATTTTCTCACTGATTGTTGGATTTTCATTTTTATATATACCAATAATATTATTAATTTTATTTAGCTTTAATGAATCAAGATTAGTTACAGTTTGGGGTGGTTTCTCAACTAAGTGGTATGGTGAGCTATTGCAAAACCAGGGTATAAAAGATGCCGCCTGGGTAACAATAAAGGTTGCCTTTGTTTCTTCAACTATTGCAACAATTTTAGGAACTATTGCTGGTCTAGTAATGACTCGTTTTGGTAATTTTAAAGGCAGGACTCTTTTTTCAGGGATGATCTATGCACCAATGGTTATGCCAGAAGTAATCATTGGGCTATCAACTTTACTTATGTTTGTAGCGCTTGCAATTGATCGAGGTATTTTTACTGTTACTTTGGCTCATATAACATTTTCGATGTGCTATGTTGCAGTTGTTGTGCAGTCAAGAATGTCAAGCTATGATGATAGTCTTACGGAGGCGGCACTGGACCTAGGGTGCACCCCATTTAGAACGTTTATCCTAATAACACTTCCAATAATCCTCCCAGCAGTTATCTCTGGCTGGCTTTTATCTTTCACTCTGTCACTTGATGATCTAGTAATTGCGAGCTTTACTTCTGGCCCAGGATCTACAACCCTTCCAATGAAAATATATTCTATGGTGAGACTTGGGGTCACTCCTGAAATAAATGCAGTTTCAACAATCTTAGTAGGAGTTGTCACTCTAGGAGTCATAGCTGCCTCATTAATTGGAAGACGACAGAAACAACAAATTCTAAAAACGCAACATACGTGAAGGACATTTTAGATCAATAGAGCATTATAATTAGCACCTTTAAAGTTCAACACAGCTACAAGGATAAATTATGCTAAAAAATACTAGCCTTTTAAAAACTCAGGGCTACATCAACGGACAGTGGGTTGGTGATGATGCTCAATCGCGTTTTGATGTGACTAATGCTTATACAAATGAAGTAATTAGTACTTTGCCAGACATGGGTAAAAAAGAAACTGATGAGGCCATCGATGCAGCAAATGCCGCGTGGCCAGATTGGCGCAGCCGAACTGCTAAAGAAAGAGCAATTATCTTAAAAAAATGGTTTGATTTAATTATGTCTAATCAAGAAGATTTAGCTATATTAATGACAGCAGAACAAGGAAAGCCATTAGCAGAAGCTAGAGGTGAGGTTGGTTATGGCGCTTCCTTCATAGAATGGTTTGCAGAAGAAGGAAAAAGGACCTATGGTGACATAATTCCAACGCCTGCAAATGACAGAAGAATACTTGTAATTAAACAACCAATCGGGGTTGTAGCTTCAATCACGCCTTGGAATTTCCCAATCGCAATGATCACAAGAAAATGTGCTCCTGCAATTGCTGCTGGCTGTCCAGTTGTTATTAAGCCCGCTGCAGAAACTCCATTATCAGCGCTAGCAATTGCAGAACTTGCTGAGCAAGCTGGAATACCCAAAGGAATAATAAATGTAGTTGTTGGAACTAATTCAAGTGAAATTGGACAAGCGTTAACCAGCAGTCCAATTGTAAGAAAACTTTCATTTACTGGCTCAACTGCCGTTGGAAAAATTCTAACACGCAACTGCGCCGACACAATGAAAAAAGTATCTATGGAGCTAGGAGGCAATGCTCCATTTATAGTCTTTGATGATGCCGATATCGACTCTGCAGTCTCAGGTGCAATGATTTCAAAATTTCGTAATACTGGGCAAACCTGTGTTTGCACTAATCGCTTTTTAGTTCAAGACGGAATTTATGATGAATTTGTAAATAAACTTGCTGAAGCCGTTAAAACATTAAACGTTGGAAATGGAATGGATGAAGGAGTTAATCAAGGTCCATTAATAAGCCTTAAAGCCCTTGATAAGGTTAAAGACCACTTGTCAGATGCTGTTGATCGAGGCGCTGTAATTGTTGCAGGTGGAAAACCTCATCAAAATGGCGGCACTATGTTTGAGCCAACCGTAATAAGCAATGTAGATAGCTCTATGAAAATGGCTTCAGAAGAAACTTTTGGGCCGCTTGCACCAGTATTCAAATTTTCAACTGAGAAAGAAGCAATAGATATGGCTAATGATACAGAATTTGGACTAGCCTCTTATTTTTATACAAATGATATTAATAGAATATGGCGCGTATCTGAAGCCTTAGAATACGGAATGGTTGGCGTTAATGAAGGCGTCATTTCTAATGAAGTTGCTCCATTTGGCGGAATCAAAGAGTCAGGATTAGGCAGAGAAGGCTCGCACTATGGAATAGATGACTTTCTAGAACTAAAGTACATTTGTATGGGCGGGCTAAAGTAATATTTTTTTTAAACCTATAACTTTAATCTAGCTCAATAACTCTACTAACATTTTTAAACATGATTTCCAGTGCGCCTTTTCACTGGTTGGTATAATGGCGCATTTGAATTTATAAAATACAATAATGAAAGTTGGAATTCTTGGTCTTGGTACAGTTGGTGGTGGCGTTGTAAATGTATTGCAAAAAAATAGCGAATCTATTGAAAGGCGCACTGGCGTTAAAATAGAAGTTGTTTTAGCAGGCGTTAGAGATGTCAAACAAAAACGTATCTGCGATACCTCAAACATCAAATTAACTATAGATCCTTTTGAGGTTGTCAATCACCCTGATGTTGATGTAGTTCTTGAGCTGATTGGTGGAATTGGACTTACAAAAGAGCTAGTTGAAACAGCCATAAACAATGGAAAACATGTCATTACTGCCAATAAGGCGTTGATTGCGAATCATGGCAATGAATTAATTAAATTAGCCAATAAAAAACAAGTACGTCTTTTATTTGAAGCCTCAGTGGCTGGAGGTATTCCAATTATAAAATCTCTTGAACAGGGCCTGAGTGCAAATAATATTGAATCGCTTGCTGGAATCATTAACGGGACGGGTAACTTTATTCTTACTGATATGAAGGAAAAGGGAAGGGATTTTGACGACGTTCTTAAAGAGGCACAAGCATTAGGTTACGCAGAAGAAGACCCAACTTTTGATGTTGAGGGTATTGATGCTGCTCATAAGTTATCTATTCTAGCTGCAATTGCATTTGGTACTGAACTACAATTTGATAAAGTTTCTACCAAAGGTATCAGTGATATAACGACTGAAGATATCATTCATGCTTCAGAGCTCGGTTATACAATTAAACATCTTGGAATAGCAAAAAGAGCTGGTGAGGGAATCGAACTTCGAGTGCACCCTACTCTAGTTCCAAATAAACAATTAATTGCACAAGTCGATGGCGTGATGAATGCAGTTATGGTTAAAAGTGATGCTTTAGGAACTAGCTTATATTATGGCGCTGGAGCTGGTGATGAGGCTACCGCTTCTGCAGTTATTGCTGATCTAAATGACATCATTAACAACCAAACAAGTAATCATATCTTAGGCTGGAAATCTCAACAAAAACTCCCTGTAATTAAAAGTGATGATATTCAAAGTGAATTCTTTTTAAGGTTATTAGTGAGTGATATTAAAGGAGTTCTTGCTAAAGTTACAGGGATATTTAATGACCATAATGTTAGTATAGATGCGCTAATTCAAAAGCAAGCCGATGAAAATAATAACGCTCATATTGCAATAACAACTGATAAAGTTAGCACTAAAACAGTCATGAGTATCAAAAAATCGATTGAAGCGAGCGCCTTTAACCAAGCGGAAGTTCAAATTATACATATTGAATTATTAGACTAAACTAATTGAGAGAACTATGAGGTATACAGGATTAATTGACAAATATAGAGACACTCTGCCTGTCAGCGACAACACTCGCATCATAAGTCTTGGTGAAGGTAATACACCATTAATTAGACTTGAAAATATCCCATGTGAAATGGGAACGCAAGTTGAACTATATATAAAGTATGAAGGATTAAATCCTACAGGGTCATTTAAAGATCGCGGAATGACTATGGCAGTTACAAAGGCTGTGGAAAGTGGCTCAAAAGCAATTATTTGTGCGTCAACTGGAAACACTTCGGCTGCAGCTGCTGCCTATGCTGCAAGAGCAGGAATTAAAGCATTTGTTCTCATTCCAGAAGGAAAAATTGCACTAGGTAAATTAGCGCAAGCAATGATTCATGGCTCTACTATTATTCAAATTAAGGGTAACTTTGATGACGGCATGCAGCTCGTTAAAGATGTTGCTGAATTTGCACCTGTTTCAATAGTCAACTCAATCAATCCTTTTAGGCTTCAAGGTCAAAAAACTGCAGCATTTGAAATTATTGAAGAGCTCGGTCATGCTCCAGATTACCACTGCCTCCCTGTTGGTAATGCAGGAAATATTACTGCGCACTGGATGGGCTATACAGAATATCACGAGAAAGGAAAAGCAGACTCAACACCAGCCATGCTTGGTTATCAAGCTGAAGGTGCTGCTCCATTTATTCACGGTTCGAGAGTTCATAATCCAGAAACTATTGCTACTGCAATAAGAATTGGAAATCCTCAAAGTTGGGATCAAGCTTTAAAACTTAGTAAAGAATCAAACGGATGGTTTGATGCATTTTCAGATGAAGAAATTTTAGCAACACAAAAGATGCTTACTGAAAAAGAAGGAATTTTTTGTGAGCCAGCTTCTGCAATATCAGTTGCAGGAGCCCTAAGAGATATAAAATCAGGAAAAATACCTGATGGTTCTAGCGTTGTATGTACGCTTACAGGTCATGGACTTAAAGATCCAGATACAGCAATCTCCCAATGCGATCCAAGTGCAATGATTAACGTTAATCCAACACTTGAGGAAGTAAAAAAAGCCATCTTAAACAATATGTAGTTCTTCAGGCTTTAAATTTATGATAATAACTATCAAAATATGAGCAATCAAAACTATAAAACAATCGATCAATGCATAGGAAAAACTCCTTTAGTGAGGCTGCAAAGATTAAATCCAAATCCTACTAATATTATTCTTGGTAAGCTCGAAGGCAATAATCCAGCTGGATCTGTTAAAGATCGTGCTGCCCTTAATATGATTATTGAGGCAGAAAATAGGGGTGAGATTCATCCTGGAGACACTCTTATTGAAGCAACTAGTGGGAACACAGGCATTGCCCTAGCTATGGTTGCAGCAATAAAGGGCTATAAGATGATTCTAATTATGCAAGAAAATCTATCGCAAGAGAGAAGAGATGCGATGACTGCATATGGTGCAGAATTGATTTTAGTGACCAAAGAGCTTGGTATGGAAGGAGCGCGTGACCTTGCAAATCAAATGAGCTCAGAAAATAAAGGCCTTCAGCTTAACCAATTTTCTAATCAAGATAATCCAAGCGCTCACTATGCCTCAACTGCCAGAGAGATTTGGAATGATACAAATGGAGAAATTACACATTTCGTAAGCTCCATGGGTACTACTGGTACCATTATGGGTGTTTCAAGGTATCTCAAAGAAAAAAATCCAGCAATACAAATTGTAGGGATTCAACCTGATGATGACTCACACATTCCAGGAATTAGGAGATGGCCTAAAGAGTATCTCCCCACTATTTTTGACTCAACCAGGGTGGATAAAATTATGGATATCTCGCAATCAAGTGCAGAGCAGGCAACAAGAGATCTTGCAACTCGTGAAGGCATCTTCTCTGGTGTATCTGCTGGAGGCGCAGTAGCTTCAGCAATAGAGCTTTCTAAGCAGGTTAATAATGCCGTTATTGTTACAATTGTTTGCGATCGTGGTGATCGCTATCTTTCTACAGGGGTCTTCAAAGTCTAAAAATCTAGATTTTTATATGTCTCTATCTGTTTTGAAGACTAATTTTCTTCAAAAATATGTGTACAATTGTAAATTCGTAAATTCTTAAAATTTAAATAGGAGAGACAAATGAGTATTAAGCTAGGCTTTACAAAGTCGTCGATTGCATTTGCAGTCGCGCTATTATCATTAAACATGACAGTTCAAGCAGGTGCAGTTTATGATTATATTAAATCAAATAATGAATTAATGATTGCAACTGATGCAAACTGGGCACCATATTCTTACATTAACGATGCCGGTGAAATGGAAGGTTTTGACGTTGATGTTGGTAGAGAAATTGCTAAGCGTATGGGTGTAGAAGCTCGCTTCATCACTCCTTCATGGGATATTATTACTTCAGGTAACTGGAATATGCGTTGGGACGTATCAGTTGGCTCTATGACGCCAACAGAAACTCGCTCTGAAGTGCTCAACTTCCCTGCAGTTTATTATTACACCCCAGCTGGTTTTGCTGTTCATACAGATTCACCTATAACAACATTGTCAGGTTTAAATGGAAAGAATGTTTGTACTACTGCAGCCTCAACTTGGGAAATGTATCTTGAAGGAAGTTTAGATATGATTGATGCTCCGGCATTTACATATAAAGTTACGCCAGGAACAATTACTTCACTTGCTGATGGTCACACATGTCTTGATGATACTCGTCTAGGTGCTGGTGTTCGTAATGATGGTATCATTGATTCTATTCCAATGATTCAAGGTGCAATAGAAGATGGATATCCAATTCGCTTCTTAGGTGATCCTGCTTTCTTTGAACCTCTTTCAGTAGCAACTGATAAAGGCAATGATGATCCTGAGTTAGATGCAGAGATTGCTAGAATTATTGCTGAAATGAAAAAAGACTATACATTGACTTCAATGTCAATGAAGTGGTTTAAAAACGCAGATGGTAGTTCAAATGACTACACTGTTGCGTTTTAATTAGAACAATTAGTTATATAAGTTTCAATTAGGTTTTAGAGAAAGGTATGTTCGTCGATACCGTTATTGAAGATAAGTCGCTGCACAAACCAGCGTTCCTTTTAGGATTATCAATAGCGGTATTGGTGTTTTTCTTTGCCTTTAATTTTACCAACACCATATTTGGTGAATTCCTCAGTCCAGTTATTGGAAATCCGCAAGAAAGTGGGTTTTTTGGTCGACTAGTTGTTTCGTTTGTACTTTCAATAATATTTGTCCTAAATTTATTATTAATTAGCTTTGCTAGGTTGAAAATTCAAATATTTATTGTTTGGATTGAATTATTTTTTCTTTTTCTTGCTTTTGCCTACTCTTTTGATCTTGAGTTAGCGTATATATTTATCGGTGAGCCAAGCAAAATTTGGCTTATGATTTCTAAGGGTCTTTTTACTACGATTTATATTTCAGCAGTTTCAATTGCAATTGCTACTGCTATAGCAATCGTTGGAGCTATTGCTAAACTTTCAAATAATGGCTTTGCTTATGCGATAGCAAGTTTTTATACATCTTTATTTAGAGGGCTCCCTCTTCTTCTACAAATTTATCTAATTTATATGGGCCTTCCTCAACTAGGATTCATGATTGATGCTATTCCTTCTGGTATTGCAGCTCTGTCACTTTGTTATGGTGCCTACATGACAGAAATTTTTCGTGCAGGTATTCAAAGCATACCAAAAGGGCAATGGGAAGCCTCAAGAGCATTAGGTTTTAAATTTGGACTGATACTTCGAAAAATTATATTACCCCAGTCAATACCAATTATAGTTCCACCAACCGGCAACCAATTTATTGCAATGCTTAAGGATAGTTCTTTAGTTTCTGTTCTTGGGATTTGGGAGTTAATGTTTATGGCCAAAAAAATAGGCTCAAAAGATTTTAATAATTTAGAAATGTTACTTACGGCTGCAATGATTTATTGGGCCCTTACAATAATTCTTGAAATGATTCAGGCTCGCATTGAAAGAAAATACCAACAAAAGGCTTGATTGTGAATACTAAAGCTAAAAATGAAAACCCTGTTATATCCCTCGATGGTGTCAGCAAATGGTATGGAGATTTTCAGGCGCTTAAAGATATAAATCTTGAAATAAATCTTAAAGAAAAAATTGTAATCTGTGGCCCATCTGGTTCAGGAAAATCGACTCTAATTCGATGTCTCAATCGACTTGAGGCTCATCAAAAAGGTAAAATTCTTGTTAGCGGAGTTGAGCTTCATGAAACCATGAAAGATGTTGATATTGTTCGACGAGACATTGGAATGGTATTCCAAAATTTTAATTTATTTCCACACTTAACTGTCCTTGAAAACTGCATGGCTGGGCCAAACTGGGTCAGAGGAATTGATAAAAAAGAAGCAGAAAAAAGAGCAGTGGCCATGCTTGAACAAGTCAAGATTCCAGAGCAGGCGGACAAATATCCAGATCAACTATCTGGTGGTCAGCAGCAGCGAGTTGCAATTGCTAGGAGCTTATGTATGGAGCCTAAAGTCATGTTATTTGATGAGCCAACTTCAGCACTAGACCCTGAAATGGTTTCAGAAGTTTTGGATACCATGGTCGAGCTTGCAAATAGTGGCATGACAATGATTTGTGTTACTCATGAAATGGGCTTTGCCAGACAAGTTGCAGACAGAATAATATTTATGGCAGATGGGGAGATTGTGGAGCAAAATACTCCAGATGAATTCTTTAATAACCCAAAAAGTGATCGCACTAAAACTTTTTTAGATCAAATTCTTATCTAATAATTTAAATATTTTTAAAATAATCTTTAAAAGCATCAATAACCGCCAAAATATCTTCTTTACTAATTCCTAGGTGGCATACTAACCTTCCTCGATCAAGATTAGAAATTATAATATTTCTATCAAAAAGGTGCTTTCCTAAGCTTTCTCTGTGCTGTTCTGGACAATCTACAAAAACCATATTTGTTTGATTTTCACCATAGTCTATAGTTAATTCTGATAATGATGACAGGCCACTAGCAAGATATTTTGCATTATCATGATCCTCTTGAAGCCTCTTTACATTATTCTTTAAAGCATACATTCCATAAGCAGCGATAACGCCAACTTGTCTCATGCCGCCACCAAGCATCTTTCGTAATCGCAAGGCTTTATTAATGGTAGCTTGATCACTTACTAAAAGAGATCCAATTGGAGCGCCTAAGCCTTTTGATAAGCATATTGATATACTATCAAAACTTTCAGTTAAAGCCTTCAGTGTTAGGCCTGAATGTATATGTGCATTAAATAAGCGAGCACCATCCAAATGTACTTTTAAACCTTTACTATGCGCAGCTTTTGCCAATGCATCAAGCTCCTGTTGAGGCTGAACTTTTCCAGAAAAAGTGTTCTCTAAACAAAGAAGTTTTGTTACAGCATAATGAGGGTCGTTATCTTTAATTTGACTGAGCATATCGCTTACTTTCATAGATCCAGATGCTGAAGTATCAATAGGACAAATCCCAACACCACCTAAAACTGAAACTCCTCGAGCCTCATAAACATTAGTATGATAGTGTCTTCCAATTAAAACTTCATCACCTCTTTGACAATGGGCGAGCATAGCAGTTAAATTACTTTGAGTGCCACTTGGAAAAAATAAGCTTGCTTCTTTTCCTAAGAGATTTGCTGCATATTCTTGAAGCTCAATTACCTCAATATCCTCTTGGTAAACATCATCACCAAGTTTTGTATTATTAATACTTGCAAGCATTTCATTGGATGGCAAAGTAACTGTATCACTTCGAAAATCTATTGGACTCTCTAACTTCTCTTGGTTACTAATATTTTTCTTATATTGGCTCATAACTGATTTACTCTTAAGGATTGTATTCTGGATAGGCTAAAGTGGCTACAAGATGAGTTCTAGGTTCATCTCCACCATTAAGAGCGGTGTGGTAACCCCTCGTATCCGTAAAATATACGGAGCCATCAGCAGGAAGGTGGGTGCAGTGATGGTTAACTATAAATAAAGAACCTGGGTTTGTATAAATTGGAATATGTATCCTTGGCTCAGGATCTCTATGCCATGAATTGCAATTAAAGCTATCTTTCTCTAATATACGAACCCTTCCAATAGGGTAACGAGCTGACAGCTCATTGTGAATGGTTTCAAAATAAGTACCCTTAAACACTTCAACAAGCTCAGTAAATAAACCTTCATCAACTAACTCATCCTTGGCTATCTCTTCATAGCTATCATCTAAGCGAGTATAGTAGCGACCCACAAGATTATTATCAGACTCAACAGAGCTATTCTTTCTGCGAGTCATCGCAAGAGCATGAAACCCTGACGCAGCAGTTTTAAACTCTGACATAGCTTTAACCTCATCAAGCGCTTCGCGCATTTGATTAATATCAAACTTAAGATTTAATTTGATAATGTGCTCATTGCCTTTAAAAGAAGCAACTGATTCAATATCAACTTTTTTATTGATATATGAATTTAACTCTTTTGTGTCTTGCGAGATGCTCATCAGTTTATTTTTTTTGAAATAAAGATTTAAATTATATAACTAAATTTTTAAAAAGGCTTAACAACAACAAGAATGATAATGCCAACAAGAAGTAAAACTGGAAACTCATTAAACCATCGATAAAAAGTATGACTACGTGTATTTTTATCTTCAGCAAATACTCTCACCAAATAGCCACAATAAAAATGATACGCAATTAGAACTGCAACTAAAGCTAGTTTAAGCTGAAGCCAATATTGATCAGCATAGACTTCCCAAGCATAGCCATAAAGCATCCAAACGCCCATAAGCGTTGTGATAATGAAGCTTGGCATCATAATGCCTCTATATAGTTTTCGCTCCATTACTTTGAAGCGCTCTATACTAATCTCATCAGTTGACATAGCATGGTAAACAAAAAGTCGCGGCAAATAAAACAGTGCTGCAAACCAAGTTATTACCGTCAAAATGTGAAAAGCCTTAATCCAAAGCATTTGAACTCCAAAATAGTTACATAATACCGTCAGAATACAATGAATTTATAGGATTAATTAAAGAAGTTATATGAAACACTATCTATTGATTAACAGTTATTATGTTGATTGACATAGTAAAATTTGCCTAGTCTTTATAATTGAACTTTAATGCTAAACTTTTTTAAAAAAAATCAAAGCCCTGAGTCTGAAGGTGAGACAAAAAAACCTTCACTAAAAGATCGGCTATTTAAATCCAAAACTAAACTTGGAGATGGTCTTTCATCCCTTCTTATGGGTAAAAAGAAAATAGATGAAGCACTTCTTGAAGATTTAGAAATGCTTTTAATTGGAGCAGATATAGGTATTCAAACAACTGACAAGGTTATTGAATCTGTGAGAAAAAAAGCATCTAGAAAAGAACTTAAGGACAGTGATGGTCTTTATGAACTTATAAAAATTGAACTTGAATCATTCTTAATTAAAGAAAATTTACTACAAACAAATGTTGATAAAACTTTTGTTATTCTTGTTGTTGGTATCAATGGTGCTGGAAAAACTACCACGATTGGTAAGCTTGCTAAGCTATTTCAAAGTGAGGGAAAATCTGTAATGCTTGCAGCTGGAGACACTTTTCGTGCTGCTGCTGTTGAGCAGCTTCAAGTTTGGGGAGAGAGGAATGATATTCCAGTCATCGCTCAAAAAACAGGGGCAGACGCAGCCTCGGTTGTATATGATGCTTACCAGTCAGCGATTGCTAAAAATATTGATATCTTAATTGCAGATACTGCAGGAAGACTTCATACACAAGATAATTTAATGCAAGAACTTGAAAAAATTAAGAGAGTTCTTAAAAAGCATAATGAAGATGCGCCACATGAAACTCTCTTAGTTATCGATGGTGGGTCAGGTCAAAATGCGATTCAACAAGCAAATGAATTTCATAAATCCATTAACCTATCAGGACTCGCTGTTACTAAACTTGATGGAACAGCTAAAGGTGGAGTTTTATTTGCAATTTCAGACTCTCTTAAACTGCCTATTCGTTTTATTGGGGTTGGGGAAGCAATCGATGATTTAAAACCTTTTAATGCAAAAGATTTTGTTGACGCTTTATTTGATTAGTTAACTTATTTATGATTTTATAGAACTACTGATAGTGTCAATCTTCTTAGCAAGCTGAGTATCAAGCTTTGTTATTCCGCCCTCACTATGAGTAATCAAATTTATCTCAACTCTATTATAAACATTTGACCATTCTGGGTGATGATCCATAGCTTCTGAGGTAATAGCAACTTCAGTCATAAAACCAAAAGCTTGGATAAAGTTAGAAAACTTAAACGTCTTAGAAAGTTTTTCATTAACGATATTCCAGTCATTATGCTCTTCTAAATATACATTTAATTGTTTATTAGTTAAAATCAAATTAAACCTCGTTTAAGAGCTCTTTTGCTCCCATAGATAATAGTTTATTAGCAACAAGCTCACCTAATACCTTTGGCTTTGATATATCGCCACTTTCTTCTACCCTCAAAATAACTCCCGAATCAACATTACCAACCATACCCTTAAGTCTCATCTCAGTTTTATTACTGGTTGCGTAGCCACCAATTGCAACTGAACATCCACCCTCAAGAGAAGAATTCATTGCCCTTTCAGCACAAACCTCATTCATGGTTTTTTTATTTACAAGCGGCTCAATAAGTCTAATTATGTCCATATCACCTTTTCTAATCTCTATACCTAAAGCACCCTGACCAACTGCTGGTAGGGATTTTTCAGCGCTCAGATGCTGCTTAATTCTACCTTCAAAACCCAGCCTTATAAGGCCTGAGCATGCCAAAATAATAGCGTCATACTGACCTTCATCTAGCTTTCTTAATCGAGTATTAACATTTCCTCTTAAATCTAAAATGGTCAAATCAGGTCTTAATGCTTTTAATTGAACTATACGCCTTAAACTACAAGAACCAACTCTAGCTCCATGTGGAAGTTCACTTATGCTATCAAAATCATTTGAAACAAATGCATCAAAAGGATTTTCTCGCTCCAAGATTGCTCCAACCTCGAATTCCTTTGGAAGCTCATAAGGAACATCTTTCATAGAATGAACAGCAATATCAGCCCTTCCTTCCAGAATACCTATTTCGAGCTCTTTAATGAATAGGCTTTTGCCGCCAATTTTTGAAAGTGGTGAATTTAATATCTTATCGCCCTGAGTAGTCATTTTTACCAACTCAACCTCTATATTAGGATTAAAAAATTGCAGTCTTGACTTTACAAACTCTGCCTGCCAAAGGGCCAGAGGGCTTTTACGTGTTGCAATTTTAAGCACTGTGATAATGTCTCCAATTCAATTTACTACCAACAATATTTTATCGGGTGTTTATTAATAATGTTGGCTTTTGCCAATTATATTTATAATGATAAAAAATATTTTTTTAGTAATCAATACTCACCTAAAAAAGGTTTTTATATTATTTTCAGTAACTTATCGCCTATATAGTGGAATAATGTGCAGTTATTGAAATTTGTATTAATGGCAGAGTAAATTGAACTATGAAGTCTAAAAAAAATCATTTATGGGGTGGGCGCTTTAATGAGCCAACAGATAAATTTGTCAAAATTTTTGGCGCATCTGTTACCTTTGATAAAGTTCTTGCACTCTATGACATTGAGGGCTCTATTGCTCATGCAACAATGCTCTATGAAGTTAATGTCCTTACAAGCACTGAGCTAAAACAAATTCTTGAAGGTCTTGATAAAGTCAAAGATGAAGTAGTTAATGATCAATTTAGTTGGTCAGTTGAACTGGAAGATGTTCACATGAATATTGAATCAAGGTTAACTGAAATTTGTGGAGATTCAGGGAAAAAACTTCATACTGGTCGTTCTCGAAATGATCAAGTTGCGACTGACATTAGACTCTACCTTAGAGATCAAGTACGGCTAATTACAAAAGAGTTAGAAAGACTTTTAAATGCTCTTCTTGATCTTGCAGAGCAAGAAAAAGAAACGATTATGCCTGGATTTACTCACCTTCAAGCTGCTCAGCCAATTAGCTTTGGCCATCATTTACTGGCCTATTTTGAGATGCTCAAGCGAGATCGTGAGCGCCTGCAAGAGAGCTTTAAAAGAATTAATACAATGCCATTAGGGAGCGCTGCTCTTGCGGGAACTAGTTATCCAATTAATCGCGAACGTACTGCTGAACTTTTAGGATTTGAGCGAATAAGCTTAAACTCGATTGATGCTGTCAGTGACCGTGATTTTGCGATTGAGTTTGCTTCAAATGCGAGTCTAATTATGATGCATCTTTCAAGGTTTTCTGAAGAGCTAATTCTATGGTCAAGCGCACAATTTGAATTCATATCTCTTCCTGATAGCTTTTGCACGGGCTCATCCATTATGCCTCAAAAGAAAAATCCAGATGTTCCAGAATTAGTGCGAGGTAAGACTGGCCGAGTAACTGGTAATTTAATTTCCCTATTAACAATAATGAAAGGTCAGCCATTGGCATACAACAAGGATAACCAGGAAGATAAAGAGCCGCTATTTGATAGTGTTGAAACTATTTATTCTTGTCTTCGTGTTTTTGCTGATATGGTTCCAACGATCAAAACTAACAAAGAAAACATGTACCAATCTGCTCTTAAAGGTTATACAACTGCAACTGATTTAGCAGATTATCTTGTAAAGAAGGGTTTAGCTTTTAGAGATGCGCATGATGTTGTTGGTAAGGCCGTCTCTTATGGAATCAAAGATGGTAAAGACTTAAGTGAATTTTCAATTGGTGAGCTCAAAAAATTTAACTCATTAATTGAAGAAGATATTTTTGATGTAATCTCACTAGAGGGATCTATTAACTCTCGAAATCATCTAGGTGGAACCTCCCCAAATCAAATTTCAATTGCCATTAAAACAGGACGAAAATCCATTAAGTAATGCGCATAGTTTTTGCAGGAACCCCTAAATTTGCTGTCGAATCTCTAGCCATTCTTCATAAATCTAATCATGAGGTAATTGGGGTATATTGCCAGCCTGATAGGCCAAAAGGAAGAGGAAAGGTTTTAACAGCCTGCCCAGTTAAACTATATGCAGAAGAAAATAATTTGCGAGTTATTCAGCCTGAAGATTTCAGTAGTAAGCAAAATCAAAAAATATTTACCTCACTAAATCCAGATATCATGGTAGTTGCAGCATATGGACAGATACTTCCAAGTAAAGCACTGAAAACCCCAAGGCATGGATGTCTTAACATTCATGCATCTCTACTACCAAGATGGAGGGGAGCTGCCCCTATCGAAAGAGCGATCCTTGCAGGAGATAAAGAAACTGGAATTTCAATAATGCAAATGAATGAGGGGCTGGACACTGGAGATGTTTTACTTAAACAAAAATATTTAATTGCCAGCAATGAGACCTCTCAATCACTGACGGACTCATTATCAATCATGGGGGCTGAATTAATCTTTAATGCTTTAAATCGATTAAATGAATTAAAGGCCACTCCTCAAAATAATAAAGACGCGATTTATGCAAAAAAGATTGTGAAAGGGGAAGCTCAAATAGACTGGCATCAAAGTGCAAAAAATATAAGCCTGATGATTAGAGCCTTTAATCCAAGACCTATAGCTCAAACTTACGCAAAAGCTAAACAATTCGAAAGCAAGGTTATTAGAATTATTGAGGCTGATGAAGTTCAACATGAATCTTCAAAAATCCCAGGTACAATCATTGAGCAAAGTAAAAATAATTGTTATATTGCGACTGGAAATGGCGTCTTAAGCCTCAAGAGAGTCCAGCTTGCTGGAAAAAATGAAGTGTCAATTAAAGACTTTAATAATGCTTACCAATTACTTGAGCTAAGCTAAAAATATATTCTTAGTTAGAAAATCCAACCTGTCTCCAAGCCTCATAAGCTACAATTGAAACACAGTTTGAAAGGTTTAGACTTCTCGAGCCTTTTTGCATAGGTAGAGTTATACCATCATATTCATCCATTATCTCTTTTGGAAGGCCCTTAGTTTCAGAGCCAAATAGAAATGAATCATCACTATGGTATTTAATGTCAGCATAACTCTTACTGACTTTTGTACTTACAAAATAGAGTTTAGCTGGGTTAGCTTTGTCTAAGTAGTCATCAAAATTTTCATATTCATAAACCTGAGCTAATTCTTTATAGTCAAGCCCAGCTCGTCTTAAGCGCTTATCATTAATCTCAAATCCATAAGGCTTTATAAGGTGAAGATTTGCACCCATATTTGCTGACAAACGTATTAAACTTCCTGTGTTACTGGGTATCTCGGGTTGGTATAAAACTAAATTTAACATACAGCTACTTTTTACAAATAACATTATCATCCCATAGAACATAAACCAATTACCAAAACTCGCTTATTGATATAATATTAAAAATGAAATATTACATAGAAATTAGAAGCTTTTTACAATCTCAAGCAACCTAAATTTACTCCATGTCTATAAGAAAATCGACTAAAGACTATCTTAAGATGGATGTCAAAGATATATTAAAACTTTTATGTTTAGCACTTGATCAAACTAAAGAGCAGTTGTTTTCAAATCAGGATTATGAGCTAAATAATGCAGAACTGAAAACACTTGATAATTTAATTAAGCAAAGAAGTAATGGCAAACCTTTTGCCTATCTCAAAGGCACTCAAGGATTTTATGATCTTGATTTTATAGTCTCACCTGCAACTTTAATTCCAAGACCTGAAACAGAACTATTAATCGACATTGCACTTGATACGTTTGATACAAATAAAAAAATAAGCCTACTAGACCTAGGAACTGGAAGCGGCATAATAGCCATAACTCTTTCTGAAAAGCGTCCAAAATGGAAGATTTCAGCCACTGATCAGTCGATTGATGCGCTGAATATTGCCAAACTCAATTCAACTAAAGATATTGATTTTTATTGTGGCAGCTGGTTTGACCCATTACCTCTTACAAAATTTGATTTAATTGTCAGCAACCCGCCCTATATTAATGAGCATGACCCGCACTTAGAAGATTTAAAATATGAACCTATTGAGGCCTTAGTCTCAGGCGATGATGGCCTTAATGACATCAGAGAAATCATCACCAAATCAACAGAATTTCTTAACATTGGTGGATATTTACTGCTTGAGCACGGATATGACCAAAAGGATAGAATTATTAAGTTATTAGAAGAGTCTTTTACAAATATCAAAACATTTAAAGACCTCAATAAGCTCGATAGGGCAATCCTTGCAGAACTAAGGTAACTCAAAAAATTCTGCTTTTTTCTTTGAAGACTTTTGTTGAGCTAATATAACCCCAGAAATAACGATTAAAGCTCCAAATGCTTGATGCCATATCCAGCTATCGCCAAGAAGAAACAGCATAAACATGACGTAGAATGGAACAGCATTTAAATGAAATGACGCCAAACCAATTCCGAGTTGACTAACAGCCTTTATCCAGAAAATTTGAGAAATTCCCAACCCAAGCCAAGCGTAAATAAGTACTAAGCCTAAATGCTCAATAGTAATAATTGACGTAGCATTAGTTAAATCAAAAAATACACTACAGACAAAATATAAGAATATTGATAGCCCCGCCATACCAAAAGATGTGACTGCTGTTTGACCTAGGTTAGACATGCCAGGAAGGCTTTTGACTGTTGCTCTGGAGCCCCATGCAAATAATGCAACTCCAATAATTCCTATGAGAGCAGCTATGCCAACATTATCCTCTCTTAGTGAGGCGCCTGAAGCAATATAGCCACCAAGTAATACTAGAACGACACCAAAGAAAAACCATAATGTCATTTTGCGTCCATCAAGAAGCATCTCCAAACTCACAGCAAAAACTGGCATTGTGGCTACCGCCAGTGCTGCGATTACTGGTGTTGTTAATGATTGAAGCATAAGGATTAAAAAAGCCCCAATTCCAAATCCTGATAAGCCTATTAAAAAACCCTTTAACCATTTAGCAGATTTGACTTTTTGTATTCCTTCAATAAATAACCAAATTATAAAAATTAAAATAAAGGAAAAAACATTTCGAGCTGTGATTACGCTAACAACATCCCAGTCCTTTAATAAATATTCAGCAGCAGGAAAGCCCGTTGCAAAAAGAAGTATAGAAAACACACAAAGAAAGTTAGACTTAACAATTGTTGTTTTGTTGTCAGTTGACTCTTTTGAGGTAGATATACTCATAGTTTTAAAGAGTTGAATGTGGTGTATTGCAGACTCGCAATATATCAGAAACTATTAATTTAGCAATATTTATTTACTGCTCTAAGTTTATTGAAATCTCGATCAATATGAAAATTCAAGATTGTCAAAAGCATCGAAGTGGATGTATAATAATTTTTATCAAGATAAAGGCTTATTAAGCGCTGCCTTGAAAATAGGATTTAAGTGATTTATTATCATTTTTTTTTATACTCAACGCAACTATAAGAGGTTACTTATGCTTGAAAAAAAACACATCGGTCAATCCACTCAAAGTATTTGGGGTGGAGAGCAAGAGCACGAACTATATGAGCGCTCAACTCAAGTACCAGTCGTTCACAGCGTTTCATTTGCCTACGAAGATATTGATACTTGGCATAAAGTTGCCCTAGGTGAAGCTGAAGGCCATATATACTCTCGAAATACAAACCCAACAGTCCGCGCTTTTGAGGACAAAGTAAAAGAACTTGAAGGTGCTGAAGCGGCAACTAGCTTTTCCTCGGGGATGGCGGCAATTAGTAATACCTTAGCTACCTTTTTAAAGCCTGGCGACCGCCTTGTTTCAATCAAGGATAGTTATGGGGGCACAAATGTCATTTTTAATGAATTTTTACCGCCACTTAATATTAATGTTAGCCTTTGTGAAACGGGTAATTATGAGCAAATAGAAAGCGAAATTGCTAAAGGCTGCAAGGTGTTATATTTAGAAACGCCAACCAATCCAACCATTAAAATTACAGATATCAAACGCTTAAGTGCGGCAGCTAAAAAAGTAGGTGCACTAGTTGTTGTTGATAACACATTTGCAACTCCAATCAATCAAAGACCGCTTGAGCTTGGTGCTGATATTACTCTGCATTCCGCCTCTAAATATCTAGGGGGTCACGCAGATGCTCTTGGAGGGATAATTTGTGGCAATCAAGACCTAGTTAAGAAAGTTTATCATTACCGTGAAATAAATGGCGCCACCCTTGCTCCAATGGATGCCTATAGCCTCTTAAGAGGTATGAAAACATTAAAGCTTCGAGTTGAAAGACAAAATGAAAGCGCTATGTTAATTGCAACGTATTTACAAAATCATCCTTTGGTTGAACAGGTTAATTACCCTGGATTGGAATCTCATCCTGGGCATGAGATAGCTAAAGAACAAATGAATGGTGGATACGGCGGAATGTTAAGTTTTTCTGTTAAAGGTGGTCTAGATTCAATTAAGAAATTTTTACCAAAACTTAAATATGCCTATATGGCGGCTAATTTGGGATGCGTTGAAACGGTAGTTGGTCCTCCATTAACGACAAGTCATGTAGAGTGCAGCGCAGAAGAGCGAAGGGCAGCTGGCATTCCTGAAGGCTTAGTCAGATACTCAACTGGAATTGAGGATGTAGAGGATTTGATTGCTGACTTAGGGCATGCATTTGAAGAAATTTCTTAAGAATTTTAGGAGAATACAATGAAACAAGAAAGAAGAAGATTTTCTCAAGAGGAGTACCTTGATAGACAATTAAAGACTCGCAAGTCAATGAATGCTTTAAACGTAGAAGTTTTAATTGTTTACGACCCTGCTAATATGTTCTGGTTAACGGGTTATGATGGCTGGTCATTTTATGTTCATCAATGTGTTGTAATTACAACAGATGGTGGTCTTTTTTGGTATGGCAGAGGGATTGATGCAAAAGGGGCAGAACTAACTACAGACCTTGAGTTAAATAATATCCTCTCATATCCAGATGATTATGTGATGAGCCCCGAGAGACATCCAATGGAGTTCCTTGCCAATATCCTAAAAGAGAAAGGTCTACATAATAAAAGAATTGGTCTAGAAAAAGACAACTATTATTTCTCTGCCAGAGCCGCAGAGTCATTATATAGTTCACTACCTACAGCAACTTTTAGTGATCAGACAGGGCTAGTAAATTGGCAAAGAGCCGTTAAATCTGAAACTGAAATTACTTATATGAAGCGTGCAGGTAAGGTAATTGAAGGAGTTTATGAAAGGGTTATGCAGGTGGCAGAACCTGGAATGAAGAAAAATGACTTAGTTGCTGAAATATATCACGCAGGCGTTCAAGGACACCAAGGGCATTATGGAGACTACGCCTCATTCGTTCCTCTTATTGGCGCAGGAGAAGAAGCGGCGGCCTGTCATATGACATGGAATGATGAACCACTAAAAGATAATGAAGGTATGTTTTTAGAGCTTGGAGGAGCTTACGCAAGATATCACTGCCCTTGCTCAAGAACTTTATTTTTAGGAACGCCCCCTCAGCACTACTTAGACATTGAAAAGGTAATTAATGAGTGCATTGTAAATGCTATCGAGATGTTCAAGCCGGGCAATACCTGCGCTCAGATTTCAGACAACTTTACAGCGACTCTGAAAAAATATGGCTATGAAAAAAATAACCGATGCGGCTACCCTATTGGTTGCAGCTACCCACCTGACTGGGGCGAACGCACAATGAGTCTTCGAGGAACTGATCAAACAGTTTTAGAAGAAAACATGACATTTCATTTTATGCCTGCGATCTGGTTTGATGACTGGGGCTTTGAAATGACTGAGAGTATTCGCGTTGGAAGTAAAGGTGGTGAATGCCTATCTAATGTCCCCAGGAAACTATTAGTTAAGTAAGGCTTCTCTTCACTAGGTCTGACTTTTTGATTAAACCTTCTGGAATAACATCAGTATCTTTGATTTTATTTAAGACTGCATAACTGAAATAACGCCTCATGCCAATATCTGCCTTTAAGACTCTCTTAATGAATTCTTGGTAACCAGTAACGTCTTTAACAAGGACTTTTAATATGTAGTCTAGGCCTCCGCCCACAGACCAGCATGAGAGTACTTCATCAAAGCCCAGTATAGCTTCTTCAAATCGTGCAAACTGGCCTTGCTTATGACTCTCAAGTTCAACCTCAGTAATTACTAGATGAAAATTGTCTAAAAATGAAGAAGACAGTCTTGCGCCGTAGCTTTCAATAATCCCAGCCTCCTCTAATCTTTGGAGTCGATCCCAGGAAGGGGTAAGTGATAAATTAAGTTTTTCTGCAAGAGCAGTTTTAGTTATTCTTCCTTCTTTCTGAAGAATAACCAGTATTTGAATGTCTCTTTCATCAAGCTTATGCATGGAACTATTATGACTCTAAATGGTATTTAATTTACCAAAAAAATTCACTGCTGTGTGAATTAATGTTAATAATCAGTACTTTACAGGCCTTAGAGATGCTTTAGTCTGGCTAATTAAGACTGCCGATAATTTGAGAAATTTGATCAAAAGTAGCCTGGTTTGAAGTAAAAACTGGTTTACCAATAGCCGCTTCAATTTCAGGAATTATTTCTGCTGATCTCATTGCTGTACACGATATAAAAATCGCATCCGCATCCTCATGAATTGCTGCCTTTGCTGCTGCAATGATTTCATCGGCAGGGAGCATAGCAACATCTCTGTCATCATCCATATCCATATGCATTGACGACACCATTTCAACACCATTACGCTCTAAATAACTCCTCAAAAGAGAGGAAACTTCTTCACTATAAGGCGTTAAAACGCTGATTTTTTTAAAGCCTCGCGCCTTAAAATTTGCAACAACCGCTTGAGAGGTAGAAAGAACTTTTGCAGTTGGCTTACTTTCATGAATTGCAGACTCTATTGCCTCATCGCCAACTATGGATGATGAAGAGGTGCAATTAAATACAACTAAGTCGAGATCATAATTAGGAAGTATTAGTGCTGCAGCATCAGTCAAATCGTCGCCAATTGCTGCTAAAGACTCTGGGGTCATAGGGTTTGCAAAATGAATTCGGTTGAAATAAAAGTCATAGTCTGGTTTTTGCTCTGTGTACATTCTTACAAAGTCACGCTCAAAGGTGAAATCTGTATTTAAAACTATCAGTCCTACTGATGGCCTATCCCTTCTCTCGCTCAAAGCGTCAGATATTTGATATTTTTTTGATTCTATAGTCATAATAAATTAATGTTTAATTGATGTTGAGAATAGGTGCATCACAACCACACCTGAAATAATTAACGCCATACCAATAAATGAGGCAAGATCTGGCATCTCCTTATAAATAATTGCCCCAGAACATGCAACCAAAACAATACCTAAACCAGACCAAACAGCATACACCACGCCTAACGGCAATTCTCTTAAAGCAAGAGTCATTAGCCAAAAAGAAATAAGGTAGAAGACAACCAAAAATGTGGTTGGTACGAGTCTAGTGAACTCTTCTGTAGCCTTTAAAAGCGTTGTTCCAGCTACTTCAGCTACAATAGCAAGCGCTAAGTAAACGTAAGTCATAAAGATTAAAGTGACTGTAAAAATCACAGTATAACCTTAAGAAATAAACTTTACAAGAACTATAAAAGATAATTGAAGTTGGCCTATAAGCCGGGTTCTGTATGACCAAAGTCATGATAGTCATTCATCTACGATACTTGTCACCAAGCATCTTTAGCACTCTACCCGAAGACAACGCGAGCAGCGCCAATGCCTTCCTATTTGAGCTTGCTCCAAGTGGGGTTTACCATGCCACACTTATCACTAAGTACGCGGTGAGCTCTTACCTCACCATTTCACCCTTACCTATCGAAACAGGCGGTTTATTTTCTGCTGCACTTTCCGTCGCATCACTGCGCCTAGCCGTTAACTAGCACTTTGCTCTTTGGAGCCCGGACTTTCCTCCTAGCGCAATTGCACTCGGCGACCATCCGGCCAACTTCAAGGGAAAATTATACGCTAGGAATTCACCGTTTAAACAGTGCACTAAAATCGAATAAAGACTTTGTCTAACTCTGAAAGGTTATAGGAATATTATCCAGCACTTGATGGATATTTTCACCATCAGTATCAACTGCGACAGTTACCGGCATATCTTTAACTTCAAGTTCATAAATCGCCTCCATTCCCATCTCCTCAAAGGCAACAACTTTTGCCTTCTTAATGGACTTAGAAATTAAGTAAGCAGCGCCGCCAACAGCAATCAAATAAGTTGCCTTGTGCTTTTTAATACTTTTAATAGTTGATTCGCCGCGCTCAGCCTTACCAATCATGCCCAAAATTCCTGTGTTTTTTAGCATCATGTCAGTAAATTTATCCATCCTACTCGCAGTTGTTGGGCCTGCTGGACCTATCACTTCATCACCCACAGCATCTACTGGCCCAACATAATATATAAATTTGTTATCAAAATTAACGCCTTTAGGAAGCCCCTCTCCATCATCAATCATTGACTTAAGGCGCTTATGGGCAGCGTCCCTTCCAGTAATAATTGTTCCAGATAGTAGCAGTGTGTCTCCAATATTCCAATGCTCCATTTGAGATTGAGTTAGGTTATTTAAATCTACCTTTGTGTACTTAGAAACGTCCATCTCCAAGTCTGGATAGAGACTTAAATCAACCTCTGGCAATTCAGCAACTCCAGAGCCATCTAACGTAAAGTGGACATGTCTCGTAGCAGCGCAGTTTGGAATCATTGCAACTGGCAGTGAAGCTGCATGCGTTGGATAATCTTGAATCTTAACGTCAAGAACTGTTGTTAAACCGCCCAGACCTTGAGCGCCAATTCCAAGCGCGTTGATCTTATTAAATAAATTAATTCTTAGGGATTCTATTTCAGTGGGATCACTTTTATCTTTAATTTGATTAATATCGATTGGATCCATGAGCGCTGATTTGGCCATTAGCATGGCTTTTTCAGCAGTTCCGCCAACTCCAATACCTATCATTCCTGGAGGGCACCAACCCGCACCCATCGTTGGAATTGTTTTCAGAACCCAATCCGTCAAATTATCATCAGGATTTAAAACTGTAAACTTTGATTTGTTTTCAGAGCCGCCTCCTTTTGCAGCAACCGTAATATCTAATTTATTTCCTTTAACTAATTTGGTATGGATAACTGCAGGAGTATTGTCTTGAGTATTTTTTCGACTAAACAATGGATCACTAACGATTGAAGCCCTTAAGCGGTTATCAGGCTCATTGTAGGCCCTCCTTACTCCTTCATTGATCATCTCTTCGAGGGTAAGCTCAGACTCCCACTGAATGTCCATTCCAACTTCAACAAAAACATTAACAATCCCAGTGTCTTGACAAATTGGCCTCTTACCCAGAGCGCACATCTTAGAGTTAATTAAAATCTGAGATATCGCATTTTTTGCACTTTGATTGGCCTCTCTTTCATAAGCCGAAACCATTGCACTAATAAAATCAGGTGAATGATAATAAGAAATATATTGCAATGCAGAATGAATACTCTGTACTAAATGGTCTTGTTTAATTATCATATTTATTTGGATTCACCTATTGTCTAGTATATTAAAGCAAGATATATTATAATCTCTTTTCATTTTAATCATTTTTTTGCTAGGATTCCCTTATGTTCAATTTATTCAACGGCCAAAATCTATCAATCGATCTTGGAACAGCTAACACACTTATTTATATGGACGGTAAAGTAGTCCTCAATGAGCCTTCAGTTGTTGCATTAAGGCATGAAAAAGGTGCTTTAGAGTCTACAGTCATAGCTGTAGGTCAAGAAGCAAAAAATATGCTTGGAAGAACTCCTGGCTCAATTGAAGCTATTAGACCAATGAAAGATGGAGTAATTGCTGACTTTAAGGTCACTGAAAAAATGCTTCAATACTTTATGAAAAAAGTTTTAAAAGCAGGTTTTTTCTCCCCAAGTCCTAAGGTGTTAATTTGTGTCCCATGCGGCGCCACTCAAGTTGAAAGGCGCGCGATCAAAGAAAGTGCTGTAGGAGCTGGAGCAAGAGATGTATACCTTATTGAGGAGCCTATGGCTGCAGCGCTTGGTGCTGGAATGGCCATTGAAGAGGCTTCAGGTGCAATGGTTCTTGATATTGGTGGTGGAACCTCTGAGATAGCTATACTATCTTTAAATGGAATTGTTTATTCTGACTCCCTAAGAGTTGGAGGAGATGTTTTTGATGACACTATTGTTAAATTTGTAAGAAGGGTCCACGGCATTATTATCGGCGAGGCAACTGCTGAGCAAATAAAAGAAGAGGTTGGAAGTGCTTTTGAATCGAAAATTATTCGAAAGAACGAATTTAGAGGACGTGCAGTTTCTACCGGGTTACCTGTTGCTTTTGAAGTAACTAATTCTGAGATATTAGAGGCCTTGAGTGAGCCTCTTGGAATGATAATCAGCGCACTAAGAACAGCCCTTGAGCAAACGCCTCCTGAATTATCATCAGATATTGCGCAAAATGGCCTGGTTATTACTGGTGGTGGTGCACTTTTAGAGGGTCTTGATAAGCTAATTCATAATCAAACAAACCTGCCCGTTACTATTGCAGATGATCCACTTACCTGTGTTGCAAGAGGCGGAGGGATTGCTCTAGAAATGATTAATCAGCATGATATGGGATTTTTAGCTGCTGAGTGAGTCTAAATAAGTCGAGGAATTAATAATGCGGCTTGTCAAACTTTTCGTACCAGTACTTCTTTCAATTATCTTAATTGTATTAGATACTCGATTTTCTTACTTAGATAATTTTAAAAAATTCACCCTAACTCTTCTCAGCCCAATTTATGTAATTGTTGATTTGCCCAGCCAAGTTATTGATTGGGTCAACGACAAGGGTGCTGATAATGAGACTCTAACTGGTGAAAATGATTATCTAAAAGGTCAATTAATTGAACTTAAAGTAAGGCTTCAGAAATACAATAATCTAGCTTTAGAAAATCAAAAAATTTCAGGACTATTAGATTCAAGCTATGAAATACCAAATCATGATGTTTTGCTTGCACGTGTTAAGTCAATCTCTCAATCTAGGCTATCCAACAAAATAGTTATTGACAAGGGTTTAAATAATGAAGTGGCTCTATCTCAACTTATCATTGGCTCAGATGGGGCAGTCGGTCAAGTTATACAAGTTACTCCTTTGTTCTCAACGGTTCGTCTTCTAACTGACCCCACCCAATTTATGCCCGTTAAAAACTCAAGAAATGGAATTCGAGGCATCACCAAAGGAATTGCATCAAATGAAAAAGGCATGATAGTTGAGTATGTACCATTAGATTCAGATGTTAAAGTTGGAGATTTATTCCTTACTAGTGGAATTGGTAATTCATACCCATCCGGCTATCCTGTTGGAAGAGTAACTTCAATTGATGATTCTTTAGATGCCTCATTTCTATCGATTAAGCTTCAGCCATCTCAAAATATGAATAAATTAGAAATGGTCCTTATCATTAAAGGAAAAAATGACTAATTCAAATCACTTCTTTCTTCTAGTTAAAATATCTATTATTGCATTTATTACTGGTGCAATTTCGTTGCCGTCTTTTCTAGAGCTTGCCTCTCCTTTTTGGTTATTTCCTTTTTTTAGCTACTGGGTTATTTATTCAAATGGTAAGAATAACTATATTACTGCATTTATTCTTGGAATATTACTTGATATTATTGAGGGAGGAACTCTAGGTCAAAACGCTGCTGCCCTAGTACTTAGCTCTGCTTTTATCTTAAATGTAAAAAAATCTTTTTTTGTTTCAAATTTAACGACTCAACAAGTTTATATTTTTTTAGGATCTATAATTTACTTGATTATATTTTTATTGGTCCATCAATTAACTCAAGGCCTTAATTTTGAGTGGCTGATATTACTTTCTCCATTTACTAGTGCAATTTTATGGCCCTTAATTCGATACTTATTAGCAAAGCTTAAACAATAATTAAGTTAAAGATATGGAAAAAATTGGAAACATTAAGCGCGAAAAAGTAGTATTCAAATCAAGAGTAATTTTTTCTGCAATCATAATGCTTTCGATAACTCTGATCCTAATAGTAAGACTGTTTAATCTTCAAGTAACTAAGCATGATTACTATTTAGAAGAGGCGCTTGGCAATCAAATGCAAAATCTCCCTATAACTCCAATTAGGGGTGATATTCTAGATCGAAATGGGAAAATTTTAGCAACTAATGAATTTTCTTATATATTAACAATCACTCCAGAAAAAGTAACCAATTTAAACGAAACATTGATAGGGTTAGAAAGAAGTGATTTAATTACTTATGAAGATATTAAAAAATTTAATAAAAAATTAAGTCGCTTTAAAAAATTTCATAACATACCCTTAAAATTTAATCTCTCTGAGTCATCAGTTGCCTCATTTTTAGTAGAAAACCAAATCTCTGGTGTTGAGGTTGAGCCATATTTTCATCGAGTTTATCCTTATGGAGGATCGAGCGCTCATCTCATTGGATATGTCTCTTCAATGAGTAAAACAGATAAAAGTATTTATGATAAAAAAAATTATAATGGCACAAATTTTGTTGGCAAAACAGGTATTGAAAAACAATATGAAAAGCTACTTCATGGGCAATCTGGTATAAAACAAATTGAGCGAAATGTAGCTGGCCGAATTGTGGACACCAAAATTATAACACCCTCTATCGCTGGCCAAGATATCTACTTAAATATTGATATAGACTTGCAACTTAAAGCTGAATCTCTTCTCGGAGATAGTAGAGGTGTTATCGCACTTATAAATGTTAAAGATGGGTCAATACTCAGTCTAGTCAGTACCCCTTTATATAATCCCAATTGGTTTGTTAATGGAATTTCAGTCGAAAGATATAATGAGCTCAGTAGTAATGAAGATTTGCCACTTTTTGATAGAAGCATTAAAGGACTCTACCCTCCTGGATCGACTATCAAGCCAATGGTTGCTCTTGCTGGTTTAGAGCTTAATAATATAACTATTAAAGATACTACCTTTTGTCCTGGATACTACAAATTAAATAATTACTCTAGAAAGTTTAATGACTGGAAACGAACTGGTCATGGGAAAGTAGATGTGATTGAGGCTATTGCTCAATCATGTGATGTATTTTTCTATGATTTAGCTTTCAATATGGGCATTGATCAAATTCATGACAGCCTTTCATATTTTCAATTTGGCAAAAAAACAGGAATTGACTTGCCAGGAGAACTTGGCGGCATCCTTCCCTCTAGAGAGTGGAAAAAGATTAATAAGGACGAGCCTTGGTATAGAGGAGAAACTCTTATAACAGGAATTGGCCAAGGTTTTATGACTGCAAGCCCTCTTCAACTCGCTTTAGCAACAGCAGCTATAGCAAACAAAGGTCAGTTATTAATACCCCAAGTAATGATGCATTCTCAATCAAAAAATGGTGATTTATTTGAAGAACAAAACCTAAAATCAAATCAAATACCTATAAAGGATATCAATAATTGGGAGCTAATTATTGAAGCAATGAAGCAAACGGTATATGGCAAATTTGGTACAGCTAAAAGACTTAACAATAAGCTTAAATATAGCCTAGCGGGTAAAACTGGAACTGCACAGGTTTTTGGTCTTGACCCAGAAGAAGAGTACATTGCTGAAAATATTGAAGAGAAATTAAGGGATCATGCTCTATTTACTGGGTTTGCACCTATTGAAGATCCTCAAGTGGCAATTGCTATTATTGTTGAAAATGCAGGCAGTGGCAGCTCAAAAGCAGCACCTTTGGCAAGAGAACTATTAGACGAATACTTTATTAAAAATCCAGTTGAGCTAAATACACTAAATTAGATTAAATCTCTTTATAGCTTTTCAGCATAGAATTTTTTTCTAAATTCAGAAAATGTATTACTCTTAATTGCCGCTCTAATTGACTTCATCAAATACTGGTAATAGAAAAGATTATGAAGGGTGTTTAGGCGGGACCCTAGAATTTCATTTGATTTTTGTAAGTGGTGAAGATATGCCCTTGAATAATTTTGACAAGTTGAGCAATTACAATTAGGATCTAGAGGGCTAGTATCTTTCTTATATTTTGCATTTCGAATTTTTACAACGCCCTCTGAAGTAAATAAGTACCCATTTCTCGCATTACGAGATGGCATTACACAGTCGAACATATCAACCCCAGCTGCAACACCCTCAACTAAATCTGCAGGAGTTCCAACACCCATAAGATACCTTGGCTTCTTAGAAGGCATATGATTAGGCAAGTAGCTGAGAACATCCATCATTTCTTCTTTTGGCTCCCCAACTGACAAACCACCAATAGCATAACCATCAAAATTCATCTCAACTAACGACTTAGCTGATTGAAGACGAAGCTCTTTATGCATTCCTCCCTGAATAATTCCAAAAAGAGCATTTTTATTGTTGAGCCTTTTGTGTTCCTCTAAAGATCTTTTTGCCCATCTTAGTGACAGCTGCATAGATTGATCAACAACATTTTTTTCAGAGGGATAAGCCGTGCAATCATCAAATATCATAACAATATCTGAGCCCAGTTTATACTGAATTTGCATAGACTCCTCAGGACCCATAAAAATTGCTGACCCATCCTTTGGTGATCTGAATTTAACGCCTTGCTCAGTTATTTTACGCATCTTACCCAAGCTAAAGACTTGGAACCCACCAGAATCAGTTAGAATTGGACCTGGCCAATTCATAAAATCATGGAGATCACCATGAGCTTCAATCACTTCCGTAGTTGGCGTTATTGATAAGTGAAATGTATTCCCTAGGATAATTTCAGCGCCTAAATCCCTCACCTCATCAACAGTCATTGCCTTAACTGTTCCATAAGTTCCCACGGGCATAAAAGCTGGGGTATTAACCTCACCACGCTCAAAAGTGAGCTTACCTAATCGAGCTTTATTATCTGTATGTTTAAGTTCAAATTTCATAGTAAGGTTATAAAAAATATATGATTTTTTAGCTTTAGTTAGAATGCTTGATTTATTTCATCAAACCCAAAGCCTCTTGATTGTAAAAAACGTTTTTGCTTAGATTTTTCTTTATAGTCTAAAAATTTACTGTCTCCAAATTTTTTATACTTGACGTCTTTTGCAAGCTCAAACCAATTAAATAAAGTTAAATCAAACTTACTAATACCCCTTGATTTAAGCTCCATAGAAATTTTTTTTGGTCCTTTGCCTTGGTTGAAGCGCATAAGTATGAAAGCCTCAGAAAACCTTTCATCACTTTGGTATTTTTGCTCAGCTAATAAAGAGATGCTGTCGTTAATTACAGCATCATCAAAATCTTTAAGATTTAATTTTTTTCTTAATTCTAATTTGGAGTGCTCTCGCCTCATTAACATCTTTAATGCAGCTGCGTAGCATTTACTCTGCTGACTCTGTTTCGTCATTATTACTCTTTACTGGCTGTATTTCGTCATTATCCTTACTCATTAATTTCTCACGAATTTTAGCCTCCAGCATTTGACTCATCTTAGTATTTTCTTTTAAGAAGTCACGAGAATTATCTTTACCTTGACCAATTCTTTCCCCCTCAACACTATACCAAGCTCCTGCCTTTTCAACAAAGCCATGCTCAACTCCTAAGTCAATTATCTCACTCTCCCTGGAGATTCCTTGATTATATAAAATTTGAAACTCAGCCTTTTTAAATGGAGGAGCTACCTTATTTTTAAGAACCTTAACGCGCGTCTCATTTCCAAGAATTTCATCGCCTTTTTTAATAGCACCAATTCTTCGAATATCAAGTCTTACTGAAGCATAAAATTTAAGCGCATTACCACCAGTTGTAGTCTCAGGATTTCCAAACATTACACCAATCTTCATTCTAAGTTGATTAATAAAGATTACCATAGTATTAGTTCGCTTTATATTAGATGTTAGTTTTCTTAATGCTTGAGACATTAGCCTGGCTTGTAAGCCCATATGCGAAGCGCCCATTTCGCCCTCGATTTCTGCTTTAGGTGTTAACGCAGCAACTGAGTCAATAACAACAATATCAACACTTCCAGAACGAACTAGCATATCTGTAATTTCTAAAGCTTGCTCACCAGTATCAGGCTGAGAAATAAGAAGATCATCTGTATTTACGCCCAATTTTCTTGCATAAGAAGGATCTAAAGCATGCTCTGCATCAATAAATGCCGCTGTTCCTCCTAATTTTTGCATTTCTGCGATAACATGAAGAGTCATAGTTGTCTTTCCTGAAGACTCAGGGCCATAAATTTCAACAACTCTACCTCTAGGTAAGCCACCAATTCCTAAGGCTATATCAAGACTTAAACTACCCGTTGAAACAGCTTCAATATCACTTCTAGCCTCTTCGTCACCCAAAAACATAACAGACCCTTTTCCAAACTGTTTTTCAATTTGTCCAAGTGCTACTTGCAGTGCTTGTTTTTTCTTTTCATCCACTCCGTACTCCCGCGTAAAATGATTATAAATTTATATGTAATTATTATAATGGCTTTCACTCATCAAGATACAGAATGTATGGCTCTTGCACTCAAACTTTCTCAGTTTGGTCGCAAAGGTGTTGGTGCAAATCCAATGGTGGGATGTGTGATTGCTCGTGATAATAAAATTATTGCTCAAGACTACCATCGCCTTTATGGTGAGGGTCATGCAGAAGTAAATGCCTTAGAAAAAATTAATTACAAAGGTGAGAATACTAATGTATACATTACACTTGAACCATGCTCTCATTTTGGCAAGACGCCGCCTTGTGCTGAGGCACTTATTAGAGCTAGAGTGAAAAAAGTTTTTATTGCAATGCTTGATCCCAATCCATTAGTTTCTGGAAAAGGAATCAAGTTACTTCAAGATAGTGGCATGGATGTTGAAGTTGGATTGCTTGAAAAGGAAGCTAAAGAGATTAATCGTGGATTTATCAAAAGAATGACGAGTGGTTTACCCTTTGTTACATCAAAAATTGCAATGAGCCTTGACGGAAGAACAGCAATGAAGAATGGGGAGAGTAAATGGATTACTTCGGAAGTTGCTCGAGAGGATGTTCAAATTCTCCGTAGCGTAAATCAGGCCATTATGACAGGCTCAGGAACAATCAAAAGTGATAACCCAATGATGACTGTTAGAGCTAAAAATGAAGATTCAAAGCCACTACGTGTTGTTATTGATAGTAATAATATTATTACTGATAAGTCTCTTAATATTTTTTCATCTGACGCTGAAACACTCATTTTAAATAACAATAATTCAGAAATGCTTGCTAATGGAAAATTAGATCTAAAATGTGCACTTATTAAACTTGGGGAAATGGGTATTAATAATTTACTTCTAGAGGCTGGTAGCGGCCTTAATGGAGCAATGACTGAGGCTGGGCTAATTGATGAATTTATTATCTACACCGCTCCATTAATACTTGGAAGTGATGCAAATCCAATGATAGAAATTCCTTTAAAAAAAATGTCTGACAAAATTAAACTAAATATTATTGAAGTTAGTCAAATAGGTTGTGATATTAAAATTAGAGCCACTATCAAATGAATAAATTAACAAATAAAAGAATTCTTTTAGGAGTTAGCGGCTCAATTGCTGCTTATAAATCACCCGACATTGTTAGAAGGTTGCAAGATTTAGGTGCAGAAGTTAGAGTCATTATTACGAGTGGAGGCAGAGAGTTTGTTAGTGAGCTATCACTTCAAACGGTTTCAAAAAATAAAGTTCATGACAATCTTTGGGATAAAGAAGCAGAGCTTGCTATGGGTCACATTGAACTTGCAAAATGGGCTGACGCAGTAATCATAGCACCAGCATCGGCCAATACGATAGCCAGACTCTGTCATGGCAAGGCTGATGACCTACTGTCAACAGTAATTCTTGCAACAAATGCATCTGTATTAATTGCTCCATCAATGAACCAACAAATGTTTGCATCAAAAGCAATTAAGGAAAATCTCAAGATACTTAACAATAGAGGCGTTTTAACAATAGATCCAGGTTTTGGGGAACAAGCTTGTGGAGATGTTGGAGAAGGCAGACTTGCAGAACCAGCAGAAATTGCAAAGCAAGTAGCTGCAATATTTTCAAATAGCACTCTTAGTGGAAAAAAAGTTCTAATAACAATTGGGGGGACTATTGAAGCAATAGACCCGGTAAGATATATATCAAATCACAGTAGTGGAAAAATGGGTATGGCTCTTGCTCATGCTTGCATTCAAGCTGGAGCAGAGACAACACTAATAATTGGATCAATATCAGTAGAAGTGGAAAAAAGAGCTTCAGTGATTTACATAACTAGTGCACATGAAATGTACGAAGTGGTAATGGAAAAAATAAAAACTCAAGATTTATTTATTAGCTGCGCCGCAGTTGCAGATTTTAGGCCGACAGAAATAAGCCTTAATAAGATTAAAAAAGATGGAAATTTAGCTTCAATTGGGCTTACAAAAAATAAAGACATTTTAGAAAGCGTTTGTCAGCTTAAAAACAAACCTGTCTGTATTGGATTTGCAGCTGAAACTGAAAATTTTCTTGCCAATGCAATAGCTAAATTAAAGAAAAAGAAGTGTGATGCAATTATTTTGAATGACATTTCAAGTAGTGAAATTGGGCTAAACTCAGATGAAAATGAAGTTCACTTTATATCACAAGAAAAAACTGAGAAAATAGATAAAAGTAGTAAACAAATTATTGCAGAAAAGATAATAAAAAAGGTTACAAAATATTTTTTCTAAACGCTGTAAATGCTTATAAATCAAGGGTTAATCGACTTACCCACAATACTGTGGATAACTCTGTTGATATCTCAAAATTCAGACATAAATTAAGCTTTAGACTAACAATTTCTATGGTTTTGGTTAATAAATAATCATATCAATTTTTTTGTTATAAATCAATGACTTATATTTTTTTGAATTTATGAATTTATTTCAACTTTAGAAGGTAATCTACTAAATTATCAATTCGCGGATAACTTTTTAACTTTTGCCCTTATAGGCTGGGCTTCAGAGGCTTAATTGATGAATTTAAAACTCTATTAATTCTCAATTATAAGAGGTTTATTTTAGAGTTAAATTAAATTAATTAATGGCTATAAAACTACCAGGAAATTTACCGCAGTTAAATGCTTTTATATAGCTCTTTAAGCGCTTAATTAAAGGCAATTTTGTGTTTTATTTAATATTGGATTTGATATTTTCCATGACCAAATTTTTTCTCAATTGAATCTAAAAACTCTCGATTTAATGAAACATCAAATTCTTTTGAAAGGGGAATTTTTCCTAATGAATTAGCAGACATATATTCAATAACAACTGGGCACTTACCTGGGTATTCTTTCAATAATTCACATAGCTTTAGATACTTGTTTTTATTTTCTTCTGTTAGTTGAATTTTAAGGCACTTTGCATACTTTATTTGAACCTTATCAACTGGATCTATCCGCTCTACTACTATCTGCCATTGTTCTCTAAAATCTTTATTGACTTTTCCAGAAACTACAACCACTTCATCTAGCACTAAATATTCGCTATTTTCTGCAAGTTGTTGTGAAAAGACAGCTGCATTAATTCTTTTTTCACCATCTTCAATAGTCAAACTTGCCATCTGACCTCGTCTTGTATTTCTATAAATAATGTCAGAAATTAGTGAAAGCACTCTCACTTCACGATTATTTCTAAATACTAGATCTTTTGGTAAAGTACATACTATTGATTTTAAATCTGATTTATACCAGTCTGTTGGATGTCTTTCTAGGTAATATCCCATAACATTTTTTTCAAACTTCATTACATTTCTAAAAGACAGAAACTCCCCTTTTATGTAATTTTTTTCATACTCACTATGACTATCAACTTCAGCAAAAAGACTGTTTTGGCCTTTTGATGAATCACTTTGTCTCTGTTCTGCTTGCCTTACTGCTCTTGGGTAAGTCGCAATTAATGTTGCTCTTTTAATATCAAATAAATCAAATGCTCCACTATATATAAGGGCTTCAATTGCTCTACGATTTAAGAATTTTTTTTCTATTCGAAAACAAAAATCAAAAATATCTGAATAGTTTCCATTTTTTTCTCTCTCTAAAACTATCTCTTTAACAAGAGCCTCACCAACACCTTTAATAGCGCCTAGTCCATATACTATAGTTTTATTATCATTAATGCTAAATTCATATTCAGATTGGTTAATATCAGGTGCCATAACTATGACACCATTTTTCTTGCACTCGCCAACAGTAAATGCAACACGATCTGTGTCATCCATTCCACCAGATAGTACTGCCGACATAAAAGGAGCTGGAAAATGTGCCTTTAGCCAGGCTGTCTGATATGAAATGTAGGCATATGCAACAGAATGTGATTTATTAAAGCCATAACCTGAAAATTTGTCAATAAGGTCAAAAATTTCATTTGCTTTGGCCTCTTTAATATTTCTTTCAAAAGCTCCCTTTACAAAAACTTCACGCTGCTCTGCCATTTCTTCAACTTTTTTCTTACCCATAGCGCGTCGTAAAATATCTGCTCCACCTAAAGAGTAACCAGCCATAACTTGAGCAGACTTCATTACTTGCTCTTGATAAAGAAATACTCCATTTGTTGGCTTTAAAATTTCTTCTAACATCTCATGTGGATATCTTACTTTTGCACCATGTTTGACCTGTATGTAATCATCTACCATTCCAGCATCTAATGGGCCTGGTCTATAAAGTGCCAGCATAGCAACAATATCTTCAAAAGAGTCAGGTTTAAGTTTTTTCAAATAACCACGCATGCCATCTGATTCAAGCTGAAAAACCCCAGTAGTGTCGCAGTCTTGAAGTAACTTAAATACTTTGGGGTCATCAAGACTAAGCTTATCAATATTAATCAAACCCTCACTTAAGCCTTTTTTTGCTATTATTTTTACCGCCTTATCTATTACAGTTAGGTTTGATAGCCCCAAAAAATCAAATTTAACAAGCCCTACAGCCTCAACATCATCTTTATCAAATTGAGATACAACGACATCTGACTCATCAGATCCTTTATAAATTGGACAGAAATCACTAATTTTACTTGGTGCAATAACAACTCCACCAGCATGAGTACCGACATTTCTAATAAGCCCTTCAAGATCTTGGGATAAATCAATGAGCGTTGAAACACTTTCTTCGGAATCATATCTTGCTTTCAATTCATTGGAATCTTCTAATGCTTTATTTAATGTCATTTTTAGTTCATTTGGTATCATCTTAGAAATCTGGTCACTAAAACCATAAGGATGTCCTAATACTCTCCCTACATCTCTTACTACCCCTTTAGCTGCCATAGTTCCATAAGTAATAATTTGTGATACTTTCTCTGAACCATACTTATTAGAAACATACGCAATAACTTCATCACGACGATCTGTGCAAAAATCAATATCAAAATCAGGCATAGAAATTCGCTCTGGGTTTAAAAAACGCTCAAATAAAAGATCATGCTGAATAGGATCTACATTTGTTATAGAAAGCGCCCAGGCCACAAGAGATCCAGCACCTGAGCCCCTACCTGGACCAACTGGAATTCCATTTTCTTTAGCCCATCTTATAAAATCAGAAACAATTAAAAAGTATCCTGGAAAGTCCATTTCAAGAATTACAGATAATTCAAAATTTAACCTTTCAAAATAACTCTTTTCATTTACATTAAGATCTTTAAGTCTAAGTCTAAGACCATTATTTGATTGTTCACTAAAAAATTCAGCTATTGACTTTCCTTCTGGTGTTGGAAAAGCTGGAAGGTAATTCTTTTCAAATAATTTAAAGTGTAAGTTACACCTTTTAGCTATTTCAGAAGCATTTTCAATAAGCTGAGGGTAGTCTTTAAATAATTCAGACATTTCATCAGCAGTCTTTAAATATTGACTATCACTAAAAATTTTTAACCTCCTAGAGTCATCTAGCAAGCCTCCCTCAGCTATGCAAATTCTAGCTTCATGCGCATCAAAGTCACTTTTACTTAAGAACTGCACATCGTTAGTAGCAACAACTGGGATATTTAACTTCAATCCTAATTCAATAGTAAGATTAAGAAGGTTTTCATCTGCATGTCTATCAGTTCTTTGTGCCGAAATATAATATCGGTCTTTGAAAATGGCTTGCCAGCTTTTAGCTTTAGTATTAGCAAGGTCCAGCTCATTTGCCAAAAGTAATTGAGATATGTCTGAGCTTATTGGAGTTGCAATCATTAGCAAGCCCTTTTGGTGAGAAATTAATTGTTCTTCTGTAACACTTACAATTGAAATTCCCTGTTCATTAAGGTAGGCCTTAGAAATAAGCTCTGAAAGATTTAAATAGCCCTCATGGTTTTGACAAAGTAGAAGTACATCATAATGGCCTAAATCAAAATCTACATATATTTTTGCGCCAATAATAGGCTTGATACCAGCACTAGTCGCTTTTTGATAAAATTTAATCACAGAAAAAAGACTCATATCATCAGTCAGCGCAACGCTGCTCATACCAGCCTCTTTAACACTATCTATGAGTTTTGAAACACGAACTAAGCTATTCTTTACAGAATACTCACTTTGACATTGAAGATGAACAAAATCCACAGAACTCAATTATCCAAAAAAAAATATGAAATTTACTGATCTATTTTACAAACAATTACATTACTAGCTTTTAGCTTTTTAAAAATTATATATCTGAAATTCAACTATAAAAAATAAATCAATATATAGGTTAGATATTTTCAGCTGCCTTAATTAGAGCTTGCGCTTTATCCATAGTTTCTTGCCACTCCATTTCTGGCAAAGAGTCGTAAACAATTCCTGCTCCAGCTTGGATATATAGCCTCTGATCTTTAATAACAGCAGTTCTAATTGCAATTGCAAGATCCATTCCACCATGCCAAGATAAATTACCAATAGCTCCAGAGTAAATATTACGCTTTAAATCTTCAACTTCATCAATAATCTCCATTGCTCTTACTTTTGGAGCGCCACTTAAGGTGCCCGCTGGAAAAGTTGCTTTCAATACATCAATAGAGCTCATATTTTCTTTTAACTCACATTCTACATTTGAAACAATATGCATAACATGTGAGTAACGCTCTATAAACATTTTATCTGTAAGTGTTACGCTCCCTGTTTTAGCAATTCTGCCTAAATCGTTTCTGCCAAGATCAATCAGCATTAGATGCTCGGCAATTTCTTTTTCATCTGCTAAGAGATCTTTCTCTAGATTAAGGTCTTCTTGCTCTGTTTTTCCTCTTGAGCGAGTTCCTGCTATAGGTCTTATGGTTGCAATATTGTTGTTATCCACACGTGTTAATATTTCAGGAGATGAGCCAACTATTGCAAAGTCATTTAAATTAAGAAAATACATATATGGAGAAGGGTTAAGTATTCTTAATTGTCGGTATAGTTCAACAGGATTTGATTTAAAAACACAGCTTAATCGTTGTGATGGCACAACTTGCATAACATCACCAGCTTTAATGTATTTTTGAACTTTTTTAACTGCACTTATGTAATTTTCCCTTCCAAAACTTGACACAAAGTCTTCTGACTTGATATTTTCAGAGGGGGCAGATGAATGTTCAAATGATTTCTTAATATTTGCCTCAATTAAACTAAGCCTTACAAGTCCACCTTCAAATGTCTCTTCATTAGGGTTAACATGAGTAATTATGTGAACCTTACTAGTTAAATTATCAACTACCAAAAGGTCATTTGAGACCATTAATAAAATATCTGGAACTTTTAGCTCGTCAGTTTTATTTATATGCGCCAGTTTTGGCTCTATGTAACGAACTATTTCATATCCAAAGTAACCAACTAATCCGCCATTGAAATCTGGCAGGCTATCTAACTGTGGAACTTTAAATTGATTTTGGTATTCTTCAATCCATGCAAGTGGATCTTCTACTAAGTACTCTTGAGTTAACTTTCCATTTTTTTCAACTCGAACCTGATAGTTATTTACTTTAATTACTGTTTCAGCAGCCAATCCAATAAAAGAATATCTTCCCCACTTTTCACCACCTTGTACAGATTCTAAAAAATAGCTATAGGGATTATTTGCAAGCTTAAGATATAAAGCTAAAGGAGTTAATGTATCAACAACAATTTCCCTAGAAAGGGGAATATGATTAAAGCCTTCTTTAATAAGACGATTGAAATATGACTTTTGCATGGGTATATTTTATCATTACCCAGATTATTAAACCTTAAGATTATTCGTACAGAAGGTAGCTTCTGGAAATAACAGAATTTAGTGCTAGTTTGAATAATAAAAAAGACATTCCATTTTAGTAAACTAAATTGAAATGCCTTTATTTAGAACTGAACCCTGCTATTTTTCAGCCTCACTCAACTGAGCAGAAAGTTCTTGCTCAGCGTCACTCGTTTGCATAAAAGATGCATCTATGCGCTTCCTTCTCTTTTCCTGATGATGCTTAAAGCCTGTTCCTGCAGGAATAAGTCGACCTACAATGACATTCTCTTTAAGACCTCTAAGATCATCCACTCTTCCTGTTATTGAGGCTTCCGTAAGAACCCTTGTAGTCTCTTGGAAAGATGCAGCAGAGATAAACGACTCAGTAGATAATGATGCTTTTGTAATACCCATTAACAATCTTTGAAACACAATCTCATCTTTCTTTTGTGCCTTCAATTGCTTATTCTTCTCTACAACATGAACAAATTCAGCAGTCTCACCATTTACATAATGAGAGTCTCCATTATCAATAATTTCAACTTTTCTAAGCATTTGCTTAACAACTACTTCAATATGCTTGTCTGAAATTTTTACTCCTTGGAGCCTATAAACGTTTTGAACTTCTTTAACCATATAGTTAGCCAAAGCTTCAACACCTAATAAACGCAGAATATCATGAGGGTTATAAGGCCCATCTGATATCACATCGCCTTTTTCAACAGTCTCACCATCAAACACATTGATTGATCTCCAATGATGAATCATCATTTCAGTTACATCACCTTCAGAGCCAGTAATAAGCATACGAACCTTTGATTTTGTAGGACTTCCAAAGCTTATAACACCCATAGTTTCAGCTAGAATCGCATGATCTTTAGCTTTACGAGCTTCAAATAAATCAGCAACTCGTGGTAATCCTCCAGTAATGTCACTAGTCTTTGAAACAGCTTTAGGAATCTTAGCAAGTATTTCACCTGCAGTAATAAGCTGACCATCCTCTAAATTTATTTTAACTCCTGATGGTAAATAATGAGTCGACAGTATAGATTTTTTATCTTTCTTATCAACTAATTGAAGCATTGGTTTCATATCTTTTGCTGCCGAAGTTCTTTCTGCCTCTTCAATTATTTCAAAGAAGATTAAGCCAGTCAATGGATCTGAATTTTTTACAACTGTTAAACCTTCAATAAAATCGATAAATGAAACTCTTCCAGAATTTTCAGCTATGATTGGATGTGTATGTGGATCCCAATCAGCAATCTTATCTTTGGCTTTCACCTTGCCACCATCTTTAAAGTGAACTATAGCACCATAAGGCAACTTATAGCGCTCTTTTACTTGGCCTAATTCATTTCTAATTGAGGCTTCAGAAGATCTTGAAACAACGACAAAATCACCATTAGCATTTTTAATAGACTTCATATTTTCAAAATGAACAATGCCATCAGTATTAATATTAATACTATTAACAGCCGTAGATGAGCTTGCGGCTCCACCAATATGGAAAGTACGCATTGTAAGTTGAGTTCCTGGTTCACCAATTGATTGTGCAGCGATAACACCAACAGCTTCGCCCACTCCAATCTTATGACCTCTTGCCATATCATTTCCATAACAAGATGCACAAACACCATAAGACAACTCACATGTAATTGCTGAACGAACTTTAATAAACTCTATACCCAGCTCATTGATCTTATCTGAATCATCCAATGTAATTAAATGATCTTTTTGTAAAAATACATCTTTTGTATTTGGCACTAATATGTCTTCAGAAATAACTCGACCGAGCACTGCAGTTCCCAATGTTTGAACAACATTTCCGCCATCAATAACGGATTTCATTACCAAACCATTTTTAGTCCCACAATCTTCTTCAGTTACCACCAAATCTTGACCTACATCAACAAGTCTTCGAGTTAAATAGCCTGAGTTAGCAGTTTTTAGTGCTGTATCAGCCAAACCTTTTCTTGCTCCATGAGTAGAAATAAAGTACTGCATATTATTAAGACCTTCACGGAAATTACTTGTAATTGGAGTCTCAATAATTGATCCATCTGGCTTTGCCATTAGACCACGCATTCCTGCTAACTGACGTATTTGTGCAGGAGAGCCTCGAGCTCCTGAATCTGCCATCATATAGATTGAATTAAATGATGGTTTCTTTTCTGTATTGCCTTCAGCATCAGTTATATCTTCATAACCAACTTTATCCATCATTGCTTTAGCAACTTCTTCTGAAGTTCTTGACCAAATATCAATAACCTTGTTATAGCGCTCGCCATTTGTAACAACACCTGAAGCAAATTGCTGCTGAACATCTTTTACTTGAGCAGAAGCCTTTTCAATCATCTCAGCTTTTTCACTAGGAATAATCATGTCATTCGAACAAAATGATATACCAGATTTAGTAGAATATTCAAAACCCATATACATCATTTGATCAGCAAAAATTACAGTCTCCTTAAGCTCCTGAGATCTATAACAGACATGGATTAAATTAGAAACTACTTTTTTAGTTAAAGCCTCATTAATTAAATCAAATGACAAGCCTTTAGGCAGAATTCTAGAAAAAATAGCTCTGCCGATTGTAGTATCAACTATACGAGTATTTTTAGGTTTAAAGCCAGACTCTGCTTTTTCATAATCCTGCACTCTTAGTTTAATTTTTGCATGCAGACTTACAAGTTTAGCATCATAGGCAGAAAGCGCCTCATTGGTATTGGCAAAGATCATCCCTTCACCCTGTTGATTAACCATTTCTCTTGTCATATAGTACAGACCTAAGATTACATCTTGAGATGGAATAATAATTGGGTCACCACTAGCCAAATGAAGAATATTATTTGATGCCAACATTAGAGTTCTTGCCTCTAATTGAGCTTCCTCAGAAAGAGGAACGTGGACAGCCATCTGATCACCATCAAAGTCTGCATTAAATGCAGTACATACAAGAGGATGAAGTTGAATTGCCTTGCCTTCAATTAGAAGCGGCTCAAATGCTTGAATACCAAGTCTATGAAGAGTAGGTGCACGGTTTAATAAAACTGGATGCTGATGTACAACTCTTTCCAAAATATCCCAAACTTCAGGAATTTCACTTTCAACCATTTTTTTTGCAGCTTTTATAGTAGAAGCTAATCCATTTGCTTGAAGGCGATTATAAATAAAGGGCTTAAAAAGCTCTAATGCCATTTTTTTTGGCAATCCACACTGATGAAGCTTTAAATATGGACCACAAACAATAACTGAACGCCCAGAATAGTCAACTCGTTTTCCAAGTAAGTTTTGACGGAATCGTCCTTGCTTACCTTTTATCATATCCGCAATTGACTTAAGAGGGCGTCTATTATTGCCCATAACAGCACGTCCACGACGCCCATTATCAATTAGTGAGTCGACAGCTTCTTGGAGCATACGTTTTTCATTTCTAACAATAATTTCTGGAGCATCAAGTTCTAATAATCTTCCAAGACGATTATTTCTATTAATTACTCGGCGATACAAGTCATTTAAATCAGATGTTGCAAACCGACCTCCATCTAGAGGAACCAAAGGCCTTAAATCTGGTGGCAGAATAGGAAGCACATTTAAAACCATCCACTCAGGTTTATTTCCAGACTTTATTAATGAATCCACTAGCTTAAGTCGTTTATTGATTTTCTTAAGTTTAGTTTGTGACTTAGTATTTAGAGCATCTTCTCTCAAATTTGCAGCTTCTTTTTCAAGTTGCATCTCTGAAAGAACATCCTGCATAGCTTCTGCGCCCATCTTAGCAACAAACTCATCATCTCCATACTGGTCTAAAGCATCAAAATACATCTCCTCCGTAAGTAGTTGCTTTTTGATTAAAGGCGTACTACCAGGATCAGTAACTAAAAATGCTTCAAAATAAAGAACTCTTTCAATATCTTTTAAAGTCATATCCATGAGCAAACCTAATCTAGATGGGAGTGACTTCAAATACCAAATATGTGCTACGGGAGCAGCAAGCTCTATATGGCCCATTCTTTCACGTCTTACTTTAGAAAGAGTAACTTCAACACCACATTTTTCACAAACCACATTTCTAAATTTCATGCGCTTATATTTACCACATAAGCACTCAAAGTCTTTCATTGGGCCAAAAATCTTAGCACAAAATAACCCTTCTCTTTCAGGTTTGAAAGTTCTATAGTTAATAGTTTCAGGTTTTTTTACTTCACCAAATGACCATGAACGAATTTTCTCAGGAGAAGCTAAACCAACTCTTATTGCATCAAAATCTTGTTCTTTATTTTGCTGTTTTAAAATTTGTAATAAATCTTTCAAGTGATTCTCCTAATTTAATGTTGTTCAAGTTCAGTATCAATACCTAGAGATCGAATTTCTTTAACTAGAACATTAAACGACTCTGGCATTACTGACTCAGTACGGTTCTCACCGTCTACTATATTTTTATACATTTTTGCCCTTCCAGTAACATCATCAGACTTAACCGTTAACATTTCTCGAAGAGTATATGCTGCACCATATGCTTCTAGCGCCCAAACTTCCATTTCACCAAACCTTTGACCACCAAATTGAGCTTTACCGCTAAGTGGTTGTTGAGTAACTAAAGAGTATGGACCTGTTGAGCGGGCATGCATCTTATCATCGACCAAGTGGTTAAGCTTAAGCATGTGCATATAACCAACAGTTATATCACGGTCAAATGAATCACCAGTTCGTCCATCAAATAATTGAATTTGACCACTTTCTGGTAAATCAGCCATCTTAAGTAAAGATTTAATATCCTCTTCTTTAATTCCATCAAATACTGGAGTTGCCATTGGAACACCAGATCGTAAATTATTAGCTAACTCAAGTATTTCATCATCACTAAATGACTTTAAATCTTCAGTTTTTCCATAACTATTGTAAATAGAATCTAGCATTGAGCGGATTTGCTTAATTGTATCTTTACGATGCTCATCTAGCAAATTACCAATCTTATAACCTAGGCCTTTAGCTGCCCAACCTAAATGAACCTCAAGTACCTGGCCAACATTCATACGTGATGGAACACCAAGTGGATTAAGAACAACATCTACTGGAGTACCATCTGCCAAATGGGGCATATCTTCAACTGGGGATACACGAGAGATAACACCTTTGTTTCCGTGTCGTCCAGCCATCTTGTCACCAACCTGAAGAGTTTTACGTGTTGCCACATAAACCTTGACCATCTTCTGAACGCCTGGAGGTAATTCTGCACCTTCTTTAATTTTTGCACTCTCTTGCTCATAAAATAGTTCAAACTCTTCCTGTTTTGCTTTTGACTGCTTAACAAGTGAAGCAACTTCTTTATTTACAGCTGCATCTTTAACTTTTAATTTTGCTAATTCACTATTTTCTAGAGACTTTAAATCTTTAGAAGCTAGTTTATCTCCACTCTTAATATTACCAATATTACTAGTTGAGAGGTTTCCAGAGAGTTTTAAACGAATTCGGCGAAAGATGTCCCCATCAATTATTCCAAATTCATCATCAATATCTTTTTTAATATTTTCTAAACGCTCTTCATCAATAACCAGTGCACGAGAATCTTTTGCCACTCGATCTTTAGTAAATATCTGAACATCAATGACAACACCAGATTTTGAGGCTCCCATTCTTAAAGAGGTATCTTTAACATTGTTAGCTTTTTCTCCAAAGATAGCACGCAATAATTTCTCTTCTGGAGAAAGGACTGTTTCACTTTTAGGAGTTACCTTTCCAACAAGAATATCACCACCTTTTACTCGAGCACCAACATATACAATACCAACATCATCCAGCTTTGATAGTGCCGATTCACTTACATTGGGTATATCTGCAGTAACTTCCTCAGCACCAAGCTTTGTATCTCTAGCATAAGCTGTCAATTCTTCAATATGAATTGAAGTATAACGATCTTCCTGGACTACTTTTTCTGATATTAAAATTGAGTCTTCAAAGTTATATCCATTCCAAGGCATAAATGCAATCATCATATTTTGACCTAATGCTAACTCACCTAGATCTGTAGATGGACCATCTGCTAAGACATCGCCAGCAACAATCTTATCACCTGGTTGAACAAGTGGTTTTTGATTGATACAAGTATTTTGATTTGAACGAGAATATTTTACTAAACTATAGATATCAACACCAAGCTCACCAGCTTTTGCTTGCTTAGCATCAACACGAATTACGATTCTTGAAGCATCTACTGTCTCCACAACTCCATCATGGTTTGCAACCACACAAACACGTGAATCTGTTGCCACAACGCGCTCAATACCAGTTCCAACTAGTGGTTTTTCAGCTCGTAATACAGGCACAGCTTGACGCTGCATATTTGAACCCATTAATGCACGGTTAGCATCATCATGCTCAAGAAACGGTATAAGTGATGCAGCTACAGATGATATTTGTTTTGAATCAATATCAATAAGCGTTACTTCTGACTTGCCAACAAGTACAAATTCATTTTTATGACGTCCTGAAACAAGATCATCTACTAAATACCCCTTACTATCTACTTTAGAATTTGCTTGAGCAATAGTGTGATCAATTTCATCAATTGCTGACACATATAAAATTTCTTTAGTGACTTGACCCTTCTTAACTACTTGATAAGGAGTCTCTAAAAAACCATAATCATTCGTTCTTGCATAAACTGCTAAAGTATTAATTAAACCAATATTCGGACCTTCAGGTGTTTCAATTGGACACAATCGACCATAATGAGATGGATGAACATCGCGAACCTCAAAGCCAGCACGTTCTCTTGTTAGACCACCTGGCCCTAAGGCTGATATGCGTCGCTTATGAGTCACCCCAGACAATGGATTTACTTGATCCATGAATTGAGACAACTGTGAAGAGCCAAAAAACTCCCTTACTGCTGCTGAAACTGGCTTAGAATTAATAAGATCTTGTGGCGTTAGCTCATCTGTTTCAGCAAGGTTTAATCCTTCTTTAACAGCTTTTTCTACACGAATAAGACCAATTCTAAATTGGTTTTCAATCATTTCACCAATAGCCCTAACTCTTCTATTAGCTAAAGTGTCGACATCATCTACAACATCGTGTCCATTTTTAATATCAATTAACTGTTTAATTACATTAATAATATCATCATGAGTTAGAACGTGCTCCCCAGTCTCACTAGCAACTCCCAGCCTTCTATTAAGCTTCATGCGACCCACACGAGAAAGGTCATAACGATCATTATTAAAAAATAAATTAGAAAAAAGAGTGTTAACTGCATCTTCAGTAGCAGGCTCACCTGGTCTCATTACATGGTAGATTGACATACGCGCTTCAATTTCTGTTTGCAATTCATCAAGACGAAGTGTGTCAGAAATATAGATACCATTTTCAGCATCATTAAGATAAATAATATTGATCTTCTTAATCTTAGTCGCAGTTAAAACTTCTATAGATTCTTCAGTTATTAATGAGTTTGCAGCTAATAAAATTTCACCAGTATCAGTATCAACTATATCTGCAGAAATGACTTTCCCAATAAGATATTCAAGTGGAGCATTAATTGAGTCTACTTTTGCATCATGAAGAATTTTTGCATGCTTAGCAGTAATTCGACGTCCTTGTTCAACAACAACATCCTTTCCAACTTTAATATCAAACTCTGCAATAATTCCTTTCAAACGTTCAGGTTTGATAACTAGATCACACGATTTAGATTTTAATTTAACAACAATATGATCAAAGAAAGTATCAATAATGTCATTTGTTGACTGTCCCATAGCACGAAGTAATGTAGTCACAGGTAATTTTCTTCTTCTATCTATTCTTACAAACAAGTGCTCGTGATGATCAAACTCAAAGTCTAACCATGAGCCACGGTAAGGAATAATACGTGATGAGAATAATATTTTCCCAGAAGAGTGAGTTTTCCCCTTATCATGCTCAAAAATAACTCCTGGAGAACGATGAAGCTGAGAAACCACAACACGCTCAGTTCCATTAATTACAAATGTTCCAGTATCAGTCATCAATGGAAGCTGCCCTAAATAGACACTTTCTTCGATAATTTGCTTAACGCGACGCTTCTTCTTTAAATTAGAACCATTTTTGTCGAAAAGGACTAAGTTAAGTTTAACTTGCAAGGTTGCAGCATACGTTACTCCTCGAAGCTTACATTCTTTAACATTATATTTAGGCTCTTGAAGCTCATAATCCAAATATTCAATTTCGGCATAACCATTTAGGGCTGTAATTGGAAATACAGATTGAAAAACAGAATGAAGACCAATATTTTCCTTTTCAGTAGCTCCTTTCTGAATAAAGCTATTAAATGAATTAATCTGAATAGATAATAAATCTGGCTCTTTAAGAATCGACTCTCTTGTTCCAAAATTATTTCTGATACGTTTTTTTTCTGTAAATGAATAAGTCATGGATGCCCCGTAATAATCAATAAATGGTTTTCAAAATTACTTCTAAAAAAAACACCAAAATCCCCTTTGGGGATTTTGGTTTATAGCATTGAACAAATTACTTAAGTTCTACGCTAGCGCCAGCTTCTTCAAGCTGCTTTTGAATATCATCAGCTTCCGCTTTTGATGCACCTTCTTTAATTGCTGCTGGAGCACTCTCAACAAGATCTTTAGCCTCTTTAAGACCTAATCCTGTAATAGTACGAACAGCTTTAATAACTGCAACTTTCTTGTCACCAAAACTTGTTAGCATTACATTAAACTCAGTCTTTTCTTCAGCTTCTGCTCCAGCATCTGCTACTGCAGCTACTGGTGCGGCTGCAACTGCTGCTGCAGAAACTCCAAACTTCTCTTCCATTGCTGATACTAGCTCAACAACATCCATTACAGACATGTCTGCAATTGCACCTAAAATATCTTCATTGCTTAATTTCGCCATGATATTAACTCCTCTATATAATTATTATTGTTTTTGATCACGAACAGCTGCTACAACACGAGTTAACTTCGTTGGAACTTCATTTAAAGTTCTAACTAATTTCTCAGTTGGTGCAAGCATCAACGCCATCAACATACTGATTGCTTGATCTTTGGTTGGTAGGCTCGCGATTCTCTTTAATTGATCTGCATCAATAAATTCACCGGATACTCCCAAACCTTTAACAACTAATGCTTCATTATCTTTAATGAAGTCACGAAAAACACGAGCTACAGCGCCCGGATCTTCTTGAGAAAAACCCAAGATAACCGGTCCACTTAAGACTGGAGTAATACACTCACATCCTGTCTCAGCTAATGCTCTCTTTGCAAGCGTATTTTTTACAACACGCAAAGAAACATCTGCATCAATAGCAGCATTCCGCAAATTAGTCATTTGTCCAACATTCAATCCACGATACTCAGCAACACCTACAGACACAGCACCATTAGCTACTGCATTGACCTGTTCGACGACTGCTTTTTTTGCTTCAAGACTTAGAGCCATAATCTCTCCTGAACAATTAAAAAATGAAAGCTATAAAATTATAACTTTCGCCACAAGGTACTTCCATACCCTCTACATAGGCAAATTGAAGGATCAATTTATTAAGCAACAAATCATAATTAACCTGTCGCACCTATGGTCTTTGAGGCAGAACAAGTCACCTTGTCGCCCAAAGAATTCCTTAGCTGATAATTATTAAATTATCCGCATTTAAATCTATTTAAATATCTATACTTGCACCATCAACACTAAGGCCTGGACCCATAGTTGATGAAACGCTTACTTTTTTGATATAAACACCTTTTGTTGAACTTGGTTTAGCTTTCTTAATCGCGTCAATGAGAGCAACAATATTCTCTTCCAACGCTTTTACGTCAAAAGAAGCTTTCCCAATACCGGCATGAACAATTCCAGCTTTGTCAGCGCGGTAACGAACTTGGCCCGCTTTTGCATTTTTTACTGCAGTAGCAACGTCAGGCGTTACAGTTCCAACTTTAGGGTTTGGCATCAATCCACGAGGTCCAAGAACTTGGCCTAATCTTCCAACAACACCCATTGCGTCTGGAGATGCAATAACAACATCGTAATTCAAATCTCCATCTTGCATGCTTTTCATTAGATCATCCATACCAACAATATCTGCGCCTGCATCAGTTGCTTTTTGAGCATTTTCACCTTGAGTAAAAACAGCCACTCGGACAACTTTTCCAGTTCCATTAGGAAGGACAACTGCACCACGAACATTTTGGTCTGATTTTTTTGTATCGATGCCTAAGTTAATACTTACATCAACCGACTCATCAAACTTAGCTGAAGCACAATCTTTGACTAATGCTAAAGCTTCAGTAATTGCGTACTTAGAGCCTTCTTTAATTTTTAAAGCACTCGCTTTTTGATTTTTTGATAAATTAGCCATTATTAACCCTCCACCACAATGCCCATTGAGCGAGCAGTACCCGCAACAATTTGAACTGCTGCATCTAAATCATTTGCATTTAAGTCCTTCATTTTTATATTCGCAACTTCTTCTAATTGAGCACGAGTAACTTTACCAACCTTATTAAGATGTGGCTCACCACTTCCTTTTTCAATACCTGTAACTTTAAGAAGCAAAACTGCTGCAGGAGGAGTCTTTGTTATGAATGTAAAACTACGATCACTGTATACAGTAATAATTACAGGTACTGGCATCCCTTTATCAAGCTCTTGTGTTTGAGCATTAAATGCCTTACAAAAATCCATAATATTTACACCATGTTGACCCAATGCTGGACCAACTGGTGGTGAAGGATTCGCCTCTGCTGCAGGAACCTGCAACTTAATATATGACTCAATTTTTTTTGCCATTTTTATCTCCTATGGGTTCAAACGCTTTTAAGCTCCCCGTTAACAAACTCAGTCGCTAGCGACTGACTGACTTATGTCTTCTCTACTTGAGAAAACTCCAATTCTACTGCAGTAGTTCGTCCAAAAATTAAAACCTCTACTGTCAACAAACTTTTTTCATAATTAACACTTTCAACAGTTCCATTAAATTCATTAAATGGGCCTTCAGTAACCAAAACTTCTTCACCTGGTTGAAATGCAACCTTAGGCTTAGGTTTGTCAGCACCTTCTTGAACGCGTGCAAAAATTCTATCAACTTCTCTCTGAGTTATTGGAGAAGGTTTTCCAGATGAACCACCTATAAATCCTATAACGTTATTAGTATTCTTAACTAATAACCAGCTAGGCTCAGTAAGCTCCATCTTTATAAGCATATAGCCTGGGAAAAATTTACGCTCAGTTTCTTTTTTCTTTCCAGCTTTTAGCTCAACTACTTGTTCAGTTGGAATAAGAATTTCATCAACTAAATCTTCAATACCTTCTCTAGACACAGCTTCTTCAATAGCTATTTTAACTTTCGCTTCATAGCCGCTTCTAGCATGGATTACAAACCAATTCTTAGACATAATAATCCTTTACTTAAAAAATATTAATTGACGAAATTGATTGAACACCCCAAGTAAAGAATGCATCAATAATCCAAAGGAAAATTGCAACTATTACAACTGCAACCATAATGATTCCAGTTGTTTTTATTGTTTCTTGACGAGTTGGCCAAACAACCTTTCGTAATTCAATTCGTGTCTCTTTCAAAAAATGAACAAATCTATCACCTTGCTCAGATTTCACAAAAACAGTAACCGCTATGACAAAGACTACTAGGGTTACTAAAACTTTAGTAAGTGCATTAAATCCTAAAGGATTGACATAATACAAAGCAAGTCCAGCAACTACTATTAAAACTGCTAAGATAGTTTTCCACTGATCAGAACCACTCTTTAAATTTTCTATTTGTTTAGCCACACATATCCTTTAATTTGGCAGGCAAGGAGGGACTCGAACCCCCAACCAATGGTTTTGGAGACCACTACTCTACCAATTGAGCCACTTGCCTAAATATCAAACCCTAAAAAAGTGGTCACTCATAAAAAGTAACCACTTACTAAATTAACTTTTAACTCGTAATTTTCGAGACGACTCCAGCACCTACTGTACGTCCACCTTCTCTAATTGCAAATCTTAATCCTTCTTCCATTGCAATCGGAGCTAGTAACTCAATTGTCATCTTCACATTGTCACCTGGCATAACCATTTCAACGCCTTTTGGCAGTTCGCATGCACCAGTAACGTCTGTTGTTCTGAAGTAGAACTGTGGACGATAATTGTTAAAGAATGGAGTATGACGTCCACCTTCTTCTTTACTTAAAACATATATCTCTGCTTCAAACTTAGTGTGTGGGTTAATCGTACCTTTTTTAGCAAGTACTTGACCACGCTCAACATCTTCACGCTTCGTACCACGTAGAAGAACACCAACGTTATCACCTGCTTCACCTGAGTCAAGCAATTTTCTAAACATTTCAACACCTGTACAAGTAGTCAGCTGCGTATCTTTAATACCAACGATTTCGATTTCATCACCAACATTAACAACACCACGTTCAATACGACCTGTTACAACTGTTCCACGGCCTGAGATTGAGAACACGTCCTCAATTGGCATTAGGAATGTCTTATCTGTATCACGCTCTGGAGTTGGGATGTATGTATCTAATGCTTCAACTAACTTCATAATTGAAGGAACACCAATATCTGATGTGTCACCTTCTAGTGCTTTCAATGCTGAACCAAAAATCACTGGAGTGTCATCACCTGGGAATTCGTATTCTGTCAAAAGTTCACGGATTTCCATTTCAACAAGCTCTACTAATTCTTCATCATCAACCATATCGGCTTTGTTCATGTAAACAACGATGTAAGGAACACCCACTTGACGAGACAATAGAATGTGCTCACGTGTTTGAGCCATTGGTCCATCAGTTGCAGCGATTACAATAATAGCGCCGTCCATTTGAGCAGCACCCGTAATCATGTTCTTAACGTAGTCCGCGTGTCCTGGGCAATCAACGTGAGCGTAGTGACGAGCTTCTGACTCATACTCTACGTGCGCTGTTGAGATCGTAATACCACGCTCTCTTTCTTCAGGAGCATTATCAATATTTGCATAATCCTTGAATTCACCACCGTTCATCTCAGCCATAACCTTAGTAAGGGCTGCAGTTAAAGTAGTTTTTCCATGGTCAACGTGACCAATTGTTCCCACATTTACGTGTGGTTTGGTTCTTTCAAATTTCTCTTTTGCCATTTCTAATCTCCTATATTCATTCAATTTGCGTGGAGCTCACCACCGGATTTGAACCGGCGACCTCTTCCTTACCAAGGAAGTGCTCTACCGACTGAGCTAGGTGAGCACAGCCCTAACCACATGGAGCGGGTGATGGGAATCGAACCCACCTCATTAGCTTGGAAGGCTAAGGTAATACCAATATACGACACCCGCAATTTCTTATTCTCATGTTCTTCTGGTGGAGGGAGTTGGATTCGAACCAACGTACTCAGAGAGAACGGATTTACAGTCCGTCGCCTTTAACCACTCGGCCACCCCTCCAAAAAAACAATCAGACATTATCCCATAACTAATTTAGCTTAGCAAGGATTAAATATAGTTATTAAAAGGTTTTTAGATGATTATTTTTGCCTTGAAGCGCCACTTGCAACTGCTGCCTCAAATATTGCTTTTGGGACAACCTCAATTAGCCTTGGATCAAAAGGTTTTGGAATAAAATAGTCTTTACCAAAAGTCAAACTACTATCTTTATAAATTGCTATTAATTCTTTAGGAGCTGGTAGCTTAACCAAGTCTTTGAGTGCATGCACTGCAGCAACCTTCATTTCAGTATTAATAATTTTAGAGTTGGCATCAAGCGCTCCTCTAAAAATATAAGGAAAGCCAAGAACATTATTTACCTGATTTGGATAATCACTTCTTCCTGTGGCCATTAAAACGTCATCTCTGCAGGCGTAAACATCTACTGGAGAGATCTCTGGATCAGGGTTAGATAATGCAAAAATGATTGGTCTTTTAGCCATTGATTTAACCATCTCTTGTGTCACAAGGTTTCCTCTAGCAACACCTATGAAGACATCAGAACTATTGATGGCATCACTTAAAGTTGTTTTATCTGTATCTACTGCAAAAGTTAGTTTTTCCTTACTTAGATTTTTACTTTTTGTTGAAACTACCCCATTACGATCAACCAAAAGAATATTATCTTTACTAAAGCCAAGTTCGAGCAATAAATTTAATGTTGCAATTCCTGCAGATCCAGCTCCAGCACATACAATTTTAGCTTCCTTGAAATTTTTTTCTTGAATTTCGAGCGCATTTAAAAGTCCTGCTGCAACAATAATAGCGGTTCCATGTTGGTCATCATGAAAAACAGGTATATCTAACTCATCAATTAACCTCTTTTCAATTTCAAAGCAGCGCGGCGCAGAGATATCCTCTAAATTAATCCCACCAAATGTTGGCGCAATGTTTTTAATCGTACTGATAATTTCTTCAACATCTTGAGTATCAAGCTCTATATTAAAAACATCAATACCTGCAAAACGCTTGAATAATACAGCCTTACCTTCCATCACTGGTTTTGCCGCCAAAGGCCCAACATTACCTAGCCCTAGGACAGCTGAACCATCAGTAATTACTGCCACCAAATTACCTTTAATAGTATATTTATTAACCGCACCTGGATCTTTTACAATTTCTCTTACAGGGGCTGCAACGCCTGGACTATATGCCAAACTAAGGTCTTGATCATTATCTAATTTCTTATGAGAAGTAACATTAATCTTTCCAGGCCTTCCTTCCTGGTGATAGGCTAAAGCCTTATCATGTAAAGTTTGCGACATTTTTGCCTTATTTAATTATTTTTTAATTTTGAGCAACAAACTCTTCACCAATTTTAATATCAGATCTGAGAGTTTCAAGTGCTGCATTAAGTGTTTTTTCTTCAAATGCAGAGAGATCACCAAAACCTAATATTTTCTCAACACCATTTCTACCTAAAAGAACTGGTTGAGCAAAAAAGCGAGCCATGCCTCCCGAGCCCTCGACATAAGTACACTCTATTACATCTTCTTCACCATTAAGAGCACGAACTAGAGACAAACCAAATTTTGCTGCTGCCTGGCCCATTGATAAAGTAGCTGAGCCACCGCCAGCTTTTGCCTCAACAACCTCAGTTCCTGCATTCTGAATACGTGAAGTCATTTCAGATGCACTAGCTTCGTCAAAGTCAAAGCCTGATTGAGAAAGCAGTGGAAGGATAGTAATTCCTGAGTGGCCACCAATGACAGGAACACTGACATCTTCAGGATTTACACCATTAACTTCAGCGACAAATGTGCTAGATCGGATGATGTCTAAAGTTGTTATTCCAAATAGACGAGCTGGATCATAAACTCCTTTTTTCTTTAAAACATCGGCTGCAATTGCAACGGTTGTGTTTACAGGGTTTGTAATAATTCCAATTAAAGCCTTTGGACAAGTATCTGCACATGCTGAAACAAGATTTTTAACAATACCTGCATTAATATTAAAAAGATCAGATCGATCCATTCCTGGCTTACGAGCAACACCAGCTGAAATTAATACAATATCTGCATTTACTAGAGCAGGTGAAGGGTCTTCGCCTGCAAAACCAGAAACTTTAACTGCAGTTGGTATATGACTCAAGTCTGCCGCAACACCTGGCGTCACAGGAGCAATGTCATACAATGATAATTCAGTTCCATTTGGTAACTGTGTTTTCAATAATAATCCTAAAGCCTGACCAATTCCGCCAGCGGCACCTAAAACTACAACTTTCATAACATCTCCCTAAAAATATAAAAAAAGCTATGCAATTATGCTAATAGCAAATTATTCATTGTAGCAATGTTGCTAACTGAAATTTCTTTTGGACAAACAGTCTCACAATGCCGATGATTTGAACAACTTCCAAACCCTTCTTCTTCCATTTGATTTATCATTCTTTCTGCACGCTTCTTACTTTCAATTTTGCCCTGGGGCAACTGCTCAAAATGATTAATCTTTGCAGCCACAAATAGACTTGCTGAAGCATTTGGACAAACTGCAACACATGCACCGCAACCAATACAAGTTGCTGAATCAAATGCACAATCTGCATCATCTTTATTAATTAACTGAGAGTTAGCTTCAGGGGCAGAGCCAACAGAAACAGAGATAAACCCTCCAGACTGAATAATTCGGTCAAACGCTTCTCGCTTAACAGCCAAATCTTTCATAATTGGGAAACTTTGAGCACGCCATGGCTCGATCCAGAGCTCTCTCTGATTAGCATAATCCCTCATATAAAGCTGGCAAGTAGTCGTTGCTTTCTTTTCGCCATGAGGGTGGCCATTAATTACCAATGAGCAGGTGCCACAAATTCCTTCTCTACAATCATAATCAAATACTACGCAATCTTCACCTTTGTCAATAAGTTTCTCATTTAAATGATCAAGCATCTCTAAAAATGAGGTGTCACTATCAATATTTTCAACATCGTAAGTTACAAAACTTCCGTCACTACTCGTATTTTTTTGTCGCCAGATATGCAGTGTGAAATTCATTTATAGTCCCTATATGTTGGCTTAATAAATTCATAATTAAGCTCTTCTTTATGAAGTTCAGGGCCATTTTCATTAAACTCCCATGCAGCTACATAACCATAGTTCTCATCATCTCTCATAGCATCACCACTTTCAGCAAGATACTCAAGGCGCGCATGAGCGCCACAAGACTCTTCACGATCAAGGGCATCAACACACATTAGGTGGCCAAGCTCAATAAAATCTGCAACCCTACCAGCCTTTTCTAGGGTTTGATTAAAGTCAGTATCTGATCCAGTTACTTTAATACTTTGCCAGAAATCAGACTTTAGTTTTTCAATTGATTTCACCGCCTCTTCAAGCGCTTTCTTATCTCTTGCCATTCCGCATGCAGCCCATAAGATACCACCTACTTTTCTATGAAAATAGTCGGGAGAATGTTCTGGCATTGGCGCATTCATTAGTTTCTCTATTCGGCTTTTAACTGCATCGATAGAGGCTATGACCTCAGGGTGATCATTACTTACCTTTTCAAACGTTCCGCGCGCTAGATAGTTAGCAACAGTTTGTGGCGCAATGAAATAGCCATCGGCTAATCCTTGCATCAATGCAGAGGCGCCTAATCGATTTGCCCCATGATCAGAAAAATTAGCTTCACCACAAGCAAACAACCCATCAATCGTAGTCATTAGGTTGTAATCAACCCACAAGCCACCCATTGTGTAATGCGGCGCAGGATAAATCTTCATTGGCACTTCATAAGGATTTTCACCTGTAATACTTTTATACATATCAAACAAGTTACCGTATTTCTCTTTAACTTTATCAATACCCATTTTTTCAATGACTGAAGAAAAATCAAGATAAACACCAAGCCTTTGATCATTAATGATTGAACCAACACCACGACCTTCATCACATATACCTTTAAGAGCTCTTGAGGCGATATCTCTTGGCACTAAATTTGCAAACGCAGGATACATTCGCTCCAGAAAATAATCTCTATTTTCTTCTGAAATCTCATTTGGATTTTTATCGCAATCTTCAATATTTTTTGGCGCCCATATTCGACCGTCATTTCTTAAAGATTCACTCATTAGTGTTAATTTGGACTGACTATCACCAGTTGGTGGAACACAAGTTGGGTGAATCTGAGTGAAACTTGGATTTGCAAAATAAGCACCATTTTTATGTGCTCTCCATGTTGCAGAAGTATTGCAACCCTTGGCATTAGTTGAAAGGAAGTAGGCATTACTATATCCACCAGTACACATTACAACACAATCAGCAACGTGTGAAGAAATTTCGCCCGTGATTAAATCTCGCACTACAACTCCTCGGGCCTTTCCATCAATTATTATTATTTCTAACATTTCAGATCTAGAAGTATGTTTTACTTTTCCAGATGCTATTTCTTTGCTCATTGAGCTATATGCCCCTAACAAGAGTTGCTGACCAGTTTGTCCACGAGCATAAAAAGTTCGAGAGACCTGTGTACCGCCAAATGACCTATTTGCCAAATAACCACTATATTCTCTTGCAAAAGGAACACCTTGAGAAACTGCCTGATCAATTATGTTGCAACTTAACTGAGCTAAGCGATATATATTGGACTCTCTTGCGCGGAAATCACCACCCTTAATTGTGTCATAGAAGAGTCTCCAGGTACTATCACCATCATTTTGATAATTTTTACTAGCATTGACGCCGCCCTGAGCAGCAATTGAATGCGCTCTTCTTGGGCTGTCGTTGTAACAAAAAGACTGGACATTGTAGCCTGCCTCTCCTAGTGTTGCGCATAAAGATGCTCCTGCAAGACCAGTTCCAATAACAATAATATTATATTTCTTTCTATTTTGCGGCGCAATAAGAGCTAAATCAAATTTATGTTTCTCCCATCTACCCTCTAAGGGCCCAGTCGGCACGTTTGGATTAAATTTTTGCATACAAAATACCTAGTGGAATTGAAGCATAGCCTGCCATGATTACAAAAACAATCCCAAATGCAAAACCCTTGGGTTGTTTACTGGAAATACCTAATGTTTGAAGTACGTTTGTCAACCCATGATATAAGTGTGTTGATATTGCAATCATTCCAAGGCCATAAATAGCCCACATCATTGGTCTTTGAAAAATTATCAGTATTTCTGAATATAAATCAATAGAGTCAATTGAAAACATTTGAACACTATGGGTAACTATAAAAATAAGAATAATAGATGCACCAGACCATGCAACTAATCTTGGTATGGCTTTAGGATAAGGCTTCTTATATCTATCACCAGAACTAACATTATTTGATAATTGCCTAGTAACTGCAGTCACAACATGAAAGATAATTGTTATGCTCAATAAGGCGATTAATATTGGCGAGAAGATTGAGCTATTGAACCAGACATAAAGTGCTGTAAAAGCTTGCTCACCGGCATGAAAAGTTAAAGCACCTAAAAGATAAAATATCAAGAAAAAAAACCAGAATAATCCAGCTAATGCCATCATTTTCTTCTGGCGTACAGTGTTATTTTTAATAGAGTTCATCTAACAGCAATATAGCCAATTAATAGCTAGTTATTATATTTTAAAAAAAGGAATTTTAGTCTTAATTAATCTATGTAAAGGTGTTTTTTATATGGTAATTTAAATTTTTTAGTTAATTACACACCATTATACAAAAGTAATGTCTACTAGCTCATTTAATTCAAATATCTAAATAGGTTTCTAGAGAATCATCAAGCGCCTTCAACCATGGCGTATGGTGAGGTGGAGACTGAGTTCCTGTCATCAAAGATGCATGAGATTTATCTCTAAAAGTCATAATTCCATCTTTTTTGTCATGCTTCCAATCCATAAATGTCTTATTAACTCCTTTGATATCAAAATTGGGATAATCAGTTTCATCAATTAACATTTGAGTGTAAGCGCCTTGAAAGTCAATTGCATAAGAAACATCCTCTTGCGCTGTTTCTCTCTTATGCCATTCAAGTGTATGCGCCTGCATATCATCAAATGAAGGTAACTCTATTTTTTCAAGAATAACGTCTCTTGCATACCAAGCTTGGGCGTCAAACATATTAAAGGTATACCATTGATCTTGCATACCTAAATACATCAGCTTTGGATTTTTCTCCCAGACAACGCCTTTAAATAAACCTAATGGGTAAAGAATATTATTCGTTTTCAAGCGGAGTGAATCTGGCAAGAATGGGAAATGGTGAATATAACCTGTACATAATATAATTGAGTCTACATCTTTAGAGCTGTCATCGGCAAAATGAGCAGTATTTCCTGAGACTTTAATTAATGCAGGTTTCTCCTCCCAATTATCAGGCCATCCAAAACCCATTGGAGCCGTGCGATAACTACTTGTAATAGATTTAGCTCCATATTTATAACATTGAGAACCAATATCTTCAGCGGAGTAACTGCTTCCAATTATTAAGATATCTTGACCTTCAAACTCTAAAGCGTCTCTAAAGTCATGAGCATGAAGTATTCTGCCATTGAAATGACTAAAACCATCATAATTTGGAACATTAGGAGTAGAGAAATGGCCACTAGCAACAATTACAAAATCAAATATTTCGGAGTAAGTTGTATCATCAACAAGATTACTGGCTGTGACAGTAAACTGCTCACTTTCTTCATCATATTCAACATTTCGAACGGATGTGTTAAATCGAATCATATCTCTAACGTTAGCTTTCTTAACCCTGCCTTGAATATAATCAAATAAAACCTCTCTTGGCGGAAAGGAGGCTATAGCATGACCAAAGTGCTCTTCAAAGTAATAGTCTGCAAACTCTAAGCACTCTTTTGGGCCATTTGACCAAAGATAACGGTACATACTGCTGTGTGCAATTTCACCATGTTGATCAAGTCCAGTCCTCCAGCTGTAATTCCATAAGCCTCCCCAGTTCTCTTGCTTCTCAAAACAAACAATCTCGGGGACGATTTCACCATTTTCTTCCGCTGATTTAAAAGCTCTAAGTTGGGCCAGACCAGACGGACCAGCACCAATGATTGCTACTTTTTTATTCATCATTTTTCTCTAAGTTAGTTGATTTTTACATTAAACAATTTAAATTATAATTAGTTATGTTACACACATAGATATCAATTTAATCTTAAATATTTGTGGTAATAAATGGTATTTAATGGTATAAAATGGCTTTATGTTTCGTGGAATCCACCTATTATCAATTGATTCGAAAGGAAGGGTAAAGATACCTGTTCGCCATCAAGATCAAGTTGCCAAAATCTGCTCTGGAGAAATGGTACTTAGTATTCATCCTGATGACCCTTGCTTAGTTTTATACCCACTTCCTAATTGGCAGCAACTTGAACAGAAGATTTCTGAACTCCCTTCACTAAATGTTCACTCAAAGAAAATATCCAGAAAACTTATAGGTCATGCTTGTGATTGTGACTTGGATAAAATTGGCAGGATTTTATTACCAAGCTCTCACAAGAGCTATGCAAATTTAACAAATAAAGCGATTTTAAGTGGCCAAGGTACAAGCTTTGAAATTTGGGATGAAAAGGCATGGCAAGAGCAAATTGAAAAACTTGAAAGATTAAGTTCTCAAAATGAGGCTCCTGAAGAGATTTCAAAACTTTCACTTTAAAGCGATGAATAAAGTAAGTGCAATAACTCAATGATAAAATCAAACCATCATGAATCAGTCCTTTTCAGTGAGTCTATTAAAGGCCTTAATATTAAGTCTGACGGTGTCTATGTTGATGCCACTCTAGGTAGATGTGGACATACCAAGGGAATACTAAATAATCTTGGAGATTCTGGAAAGGTTATTGGCCTTGATCAAGATATGGATGCAATCAGCTTCGCACAAATAAATTTACCAGATTCACGCTTAACCCCAATCCATTGTAATTTTTCAAATCTTCAAGATATTCTTAGTCAATTAAATTTATTAGGAAAAGTAGACGGCATATTAATGGATCTTGGTATCTCTTCACCTCAAATTGACAATGCTGAAAGGGGGTTTAGCTTTATGAAAGATGGCGCTCTCGATATGAGGATGGACCAAACCCAAACTATTACTGCAGCAAGCTGGTTAAAGGATAGTAGCGAAACCGAAATTGCTAATGCTCTTTTTCAGTATGGCGAAGAAAAAAGAAGTAGAATTATTGCCTCAACCATTAAAGAATATCAAAAAAATAACGACCTAAACTCAACGCTTGAGCTAGCAAATATTATCTCTACTGTTGTTAGGCCTGGCAAAAAAAAACACCCAGCGACCCGCTCATTTCAAGCCATTAGAATTGCAATTAATGATGAATTAAAAAAACTTTCAGAAGCACTTGAACAGACTATTGATGCATTATCTCCGAAAGGTAGACTTGTAATTATTACTTTTCACTCTATTGAAGACAGAATAGTAAAACAATTCATTCGTAAACATTCTCGACCAAAGCAACTCCCTAAAGGACTGCCAGTCATTGCCAATGATGAGTCTAAATGCTTACTGAAAGATTTAGGAAAAATTAAGCCTTCTGATGAAGAGATAAAAGTGAATAGAAGATCACGAAGTGCCATCCTACGTTTGGTTGAAAAATGCTAGAGATAATTAAAAAAAAATTCATTATTAATATTTTATTAATAGTTTCAATCGTTTCAATCTCAATATTAAGCATTCATTGGCATCATCAAATGTATTTGCTTCATAAAAACGAAAAGATTGTTAAGTCAAATCATGAGCGCATAAATGCTCTAAATAGGCAGCTAATGATGGAATATTCAGAGCTCGAAAGCGGCATAACGATTTATCAAAAATCAAAAGAAGAATTATTGATGTTCGTCCCAATTGAAACTGAAGAGATCTCTATATGAAGATAGCAAGGGTACAGGGCTATAGAAACAGACATGCATTAATTAAAATTAGTTTCATTATTATTATATTAATTTTTATCTACAGAGCATTTAGTATTCCTGACATTAATGCAAATAATGAACCTTTAAAGCTTAAGGCCTCAAATAATTCTGAGTTTACAATTATTGAAAAATCCATAAGGGGTAATATTCTGGACAGGAATAATAATCTTCTTGCTATAAACCTCATACATAAAAAAATTAATCTAGATCCAATGATCCTTCAAGATGAATATATTAATCTTTTGGCTGAAGCCTTGAATATTCCAACGGATGAATTCAGGGAAAAAATAAGTAAAAAGAGAGAAAATAAAAGAAAGTACTTTATTGTTAAGGAAAAATTAAGAGTAAATGACCCTATTCTAAGCAATATTGCTGAACTCAAAAATAAACGCGTTAACATTTGCTTGAAAGAACTTAAATTACCATCAAATAATTTGGCAGATAAAGTTAAATTACTTGTTGGCTTAAAGTTAGCAGCAAAAGAAAAAATAGAAGTGGAAAAGTGTTCTAGGCAATCAATAGCAGGGGTAGCAATCGAATCTAGTGGTTTTCGCTACTATCCTAAAAAAGACTCTGTAGCGCCATTAATTGGAAAAACTAATATTAATAATATTGGGGTATTTGGCATTGAATCAGAATATGATCAATACTTAGCTGGATTTGATGGTGTTAAGCGGTTAGCAGATAATAAAAATAGCTCTAATATCTACTATGACGCAGAGTTAATTAAAAAATTTAAAGAAGGTGCTAATTTAAATTTAACTATTGACTCAGATATTCAATTTCACGTCTACAATGCAATCAAAGAGCAGGCCGAATTCCATGAAGCAGACTCTGCTGCTGCGATTGTGTTATCACCTAATGGTGAAATATTAGCCCTTACAAACTACCCATCAACAGATCCAAACAATCATCAAAACTATAATGCTGATGATTATCGTAATCGTGTTTTCTCTGATAAAACTGAACCAGGATCTACCATGAAGCCCTTTACAATGCTTCTTGCTTTAGATAAAGGCGTAATAACTGCAACAGAAGATGAATTAATTGATGTGACAAGTCGAGTTGGAAACATATTGCCTGACAAAAAATATACAGAGATGACGATTCAAAGAATTCTTGAAAAATCACATAATTTAGGGACAGTAATGGTTGCAGAAAATATTGAAAATGAAGAGTTCTACAACACATGGAAAATGCTAGGTTTTGGAAGCTCACTTGGATTAATGCCTGGAACTGAAAATCCTGGAGTTTTAAGACATTATAGTAATTGGGGCTTAGCTGACAAACGCTCACTTTCATTTGGACATGGCCCCATGAATACGAATCTTGCACAACTAGCAAGAGCTTATCTTGTGTTTGCAAATAAAGGAGCAATACCTTCATTAAAACTTTTTAAAAACACCAGTGCTCCTTATAATTTAGAGCAAGTCTTTTCTCCAGAATCGACTAAAAGAATAGCTGAAATACTCAACTCAGTTGCTTCAGATAATGGATCAGGCTATCGAGCGGTAATTGATGGTTACTCAGTTGCTGGAAAGACAGGCACAGCAGAAATGGTTATTAATGGAAAGTACAGCAAAGATGGGGCTAAAAGAACATATTTCATTGGATTTTCTCCTGCTGAAAATCCAAAATATATTATGGCAGTTAGACTTGACTACCCTAAAAAATGCTTTGTATCTTGGGATCCAACTATGAGAAATCGATGTGAAGGCTCTAATTCAGCTTCTATGGCATTTCAAAAAGCAATGAAAAGAATACTGATTAATGATCCAGATATTAAATCAAAGCTTGAAGGCTAAGTTTACTTTTTAGATACTGGGTTAGCCTTACTTTTCATAATATTTTCCATAACAAGCTTTTCATCATCATGAGTTTTAGCTGAGAGAATTGAGGCTTTTGTTGATTTTCTTTCGTAGTATTTTTCTGCTGCTGTCAAAGTGTAGCCAAATTCTTCCTTAGCCTCATATTCACTTAAAAATGGCTCCATTACACTTAGCTCTTGAAGGCGAGAATACACTCTTTCTTTAGGCTTGAAGGGCGCAAGTAAACCGCCCTTTGAAAGGTCAGACTCAACTTGAGCATACCTTATCAATTCAACCAATACTTCTGACTTAGGAAGATTTCGTACCCTCTCTTCAATAACACTTGAGGATTCAGGATCATTTACAATTGTTGGATAATTAATGACGCATGAAATCATTCTTGACATAAGGCTTTTCATGCTTGAAGAGCGGGCAGAAACTATATTTTTTTGAATTGGCCTATATGGTGGTTCAATTTCACCATAATCATCTGCATTAAACGATGGTATCTCATCAACAACACTTTGCTCTATTGCCTTTTCAACCTGAACAACATTCTGCCCAATGGTTTGGGCAATACCTTCAATTAATTGCTGGCGGTATATTGGATAAGTCACTAAGTTAATTAAAGCTGCAGATTTTTCTAAAAATAAGGTTTTGCCTTCAATTGTATCAAAGGGAACTTCTGATTTTATATGGTCAAATAAAAAACTAGATAAAGTCTGAGATGCCTCTACCCTTTTGCTAAAAGATTTTACTGACTCACTTTTTATTAATGTATCTGGATCCTCTCCATCAGGCAATAATAAAAACTTAATAAGAAGTCCCGAAGTTATTACTGGCAAAGAGGTTTTTAATGCTTTCCAAGCTGCATCTCTTCCAGCTTTATCACCATCAAAACAAAAAATAATTGTCTCCGCTGAGCGAGATAAAACTTGCAGATGAGCTGGGGTAGTAGCAGTTCCAAGAGTAGCAACAACATTCGTTATGCCTTGTTGATGAAGAGCAATCACGTCCATGTATCCTTCTACAACTATAATATAATCAATACGCCTACTATGCTTTCTGCAGTGATAGAGGCCATAGAGTTCTTTTGATTTTGAGAATAAAGGCGTTTCAGGTGAATTAAGATACTTTGGATTATCCTTACTTGATAAGACCCTTCCACCAAAACCTATAACATTACCTTTAGTGTTATGTATTGGAAACATTAATCGATCGCGAAACCGATCATAGAAGTCATCTTTCTTATCTTTTTTTGGAACTAACATCCCCATTGTCAGGAGATCCTGAATTGCTTCATGATTATCTTTAAAAGCATCGTAAAGATTCGTCCAGCCAGGAGGTGCAAAACCAAGTTCAAATCTTTTAGCTATGGCTCCGCTAATACCTCTATTTTTGGCATAATCAACCACCTTTTTTTTAGCTGCAGATTGTTTTAATTGATTTTGATAAAATTCGCTAAGCTCTGACATTAATTTATTGTATCGCTCAAACCTCTTATCAACAGGTTTAGCAGTCTGGTCATATACAACTGAAATTCCAGACTCCCCTGAAACTGTTTCAATAGCCTCAACAAAGGCTAAATGATCATACTTCATTATAAAATCAATTACACCACCACTTTCTCCACAGCCAAAACAGTGGTATATTTGCTTATTAGGCACGACCGTGAATGACGGAGTTTTTTCTTCATGGAAGGGACAGCATGCCTTAAAATCCTTCCCAGCCTTTTTTAAAGCGACTCTCTTATTAATTAGGCCGACAATATCTACCCTATTGGGCAAATCATTGATAAAATCTCTGTCAATAAAAGGCATAATTTATATGTTAATCTTTAGTTTCATTTTATTTTTATTTTAATGTTAAACATCAAATTTATTCACCCTAAATTTTTTCCAACTTGGATTTTAATTTTGCTAATGCGAATTGGAGTGTTTATTCCTTTTAGCACCCAAGTAATTATTGGCAGGACAATTGGTAAAGCAATGTACCCATTAATGTCAAAATTACGCTCAACTGCTTATTCCAACATATCTCATTGCTTTCCTGAAAAAAAACAATCGCAAGTTAATGCTTTAGTTAAAAGCCACTTTGAAGCAATAGGCATAAGTCTATTTGAAACTGCGAATGCATATTATGCTAGTGATAAAAAAATTATTAAACTATTAACAACTAAAAATGAGCATTTTTTTAAAGATGCTCTTAAGCAAGAAGGTGGAATTATCCTACTTTGCGCTCATTTTATGCCCCTTATGTTAGGTAGCCGTGCCCTTCTTATTAATCACACAATTGCCAATATTTATAGACCTCAAAACAACAAACTATTTGACCAGGCTATGGTCAAAGGGTACAAAAAACATGGCGCTGTAATGATTAAAAGTACGGATACAAGGTCAATCGTAAAAGCCATAAATAATAGTCTTCCAATTTGGTATGCCCCTGATCAAGATCTTGGCGAAAAAAATAGTGTATTTGCCCCATTGTTTGGAATTCCAACAGCAACTGCCTCAGCAACGGCTAGGCTGGCTAAAAATAATAATACTAGGGTCATCCCATACAGTTTTATAAGAACAAAAAAGGGATATGAAATGTCATTTGATGAGCCGCTACAAAACTTTCCATCTAATAATCCAGTTGGTGATGCGACAACTACAAATATGATTCTTGAAAAACAAATAAAAAAAACACCTGAGCAATACTTATGGATTCATCGCCGATTTAAAACAAGGCCGGAGGGTGCAAAAAACTTCTATAAAAGTAATTAATAATATTTCATTAGAAATACAACAATTAAAAAAAATAGAGTATAATTCCCTTCTTAAATTTTGTCACATACAACGTTAATTATGTCAATCGATACACAAGCTATTATTAAAGAATACCAAAACGACTCAACTGATACGGGGTCTGTCAATGTCCAAGTTGCCCTTCTAACAGCAAGAATTAAGCATTTAACTGAGCACTTTAAAACACATAAAAAAGATCACCACTCAAGAAGAGGGCTTTTACGTTTAGTTTCTCAGCGTAAAAAACTACTAGCTTATGCTAGAACTAATGACGTCACTACGTATTCAAATTTAATTTCGCGACTAGGCCTTAGAAAATAAATATTTACGTGAAATAAATTCAAGCCCCTATTTTGGGGCTTTTTTATTATTTGTAGCAGTAAAATAACGCTATGGAACTTTCTGCAAATTATCAAAAAATATCTGAACTGATTGAACGTTCTACTGTTTTAGCAGAACATTTGGCTGTTGATGAAAAGATTGAGCGCTTGGAAGAAGTTAAATTAGAGCTAGAAAACCCTGAAATATGGTCAGAACCTGAAAAGGCACAAGCACTGGGCAAAGAAAAAGTCGTCCTTGAAAACCTCTGCGAAGTTTTTTCTCACTCATCAAGTATTTTAAATGATGCTAAAGAACTCCTTGAGATGGCTGAAGCTGAAAATGACTCAAAAACAGTTAATGGGGTCGTTTCAGATTTAAATGAAATAGAAGAATTAATAGCATCATATGAATTTAGAAGAATGTTTAGTGGCAATATGGATCAAAATTCTGCATATCTAGATATTCAATCTGGATCTGGAGGAACAGAGGCCCAAGACTGGGCTGAAATGATTTTAAGAATGTATTTAAGATGGGGTGATAAACATAATTTTAAAGTTAAGTTAATGGAGGTTTCAGCTGGAGAAGTTGCTGGAATTAAATCTGCAACTATTCACTTTGATGGTGACTATGCATTTGGCTGGCTAAGAAGTGAAATAGGCATCCATAGGCTAGTTAGAAAATCTCCATACAATGCAAATGGAAAAAGGCATACCTCATTTTCTTCAGTTTTTGTGTCCCCAGAAATTGATGACAATATTGAAATAGATTTAAACCCCTCTGACCTTCGAATTGATACTTACCGTGCCTCAGGTGCTGGCGGTCAGCATGTTAATAAAACTGAATCTGCAGTTAGAATCACCCACTTACCAACTTCAACAGTTGTTCAATGTCAAGATGGGAGATCTCAACATGCTAATAAAGATCAGGCAATGAAACAATTAAAATCTAAATTATACGAGCTTGAAATGCAAAAAAGAAACAGTGAGAAGCAGGATGTTGAAGACTTAAAGTCAGATATTGGCTGGGGGCATCAAATACGCTCATACGTTCTTGACCAGTCACGTATTAAGGATTTAAGAACAGGGGTTGAAAGTAGTAATACTCAGGATGTGCTCGATGGTAATTTAGATCAATTTATAGTAGCAAGCCTAAAAGCAGGCCTATAAAAATAAACCTTCATCGATTTACATTGCATTGGTAAAATTGTTATTAAAAATTAATGTTAAACAATGAAAGCCTTAGATCAAATTCAGTTTAATGAAAACGGACTAGTTCCCGTAATTACTCAGGACTTTTCATCTTCTGAAATTTTAATGATGGCGTGGATGAATAAAGAAGCGCTATCTTTAACTGTAAAAACGAAAAAAGCAGTCTATTTTTCGAGGTCTAGAAAAAAACTTTGGTTTAAAGGCGAAGAGTCTGGCCATAGCCAAGATATAGTTGAGATTTATACAGACTGTGACCAAGATGTTATTCTGCTTAAGGTAAACCAACAAGGCGGTATTGCTTGCCATACAGGCCGTGCTAATTGTTTTTTTAATAAACTTGAAAATAATGAATGGCAAAGTATCTCAGAGGTCATCAAAGATCCAAAGGAAATTTATGGATAACATGCTTTTAGCTTTAGAAAAAATACTTGAAGAACGAAAATCATCCTCAGAAGATAAATCCTATGTTTGCTCTTTATATCGTCAAGGAACAAATAAAATCCTGGAAAAGATTAGCGAAGAATCAGATGAAGTTATTAAAGCTACCAAAGAAGAGGGAAGAGAAGAAGTTATTCATGAGGTAGCAGACCTTTGGTTTCACTTGTTAGTTTTACTGCGTCATGAAAATATTTCGCTTGAAGAGGTTGAATTAGAACTAGCCTCTCGTTTTGGCATATCTGGTCATCAAGAAAAAGCCTCTAGAAATAAATAGATTATTGTATTAGCTCAAAAGCACCTATAATTCCATCAGCTACGTCAGTAATTCTTTTATTTTTGTCCATAGCCATCTTCCGAATAGATTGATAGGCTTCATCTTCAGTTATCTTGTTATGCTTCATCAGCAAGCCTTTAGCTTTTTCAACTGCCTTTCTCTCAGCTAACTGATTTCTAGTAGCATCTAACTCATCTTTGAGTGCTTGAAACTCTCTAAAACGCGCAATTGCAACATCAATAATCGGCTGCACTCGTTTTTCCTCAAGACCATCAACAATATATGCATTAACTCCTGCCTTAATGGCAGTACCAGCCATATGATCCTCTGAGCTTTCTGTAAACATTACAATAGGCTTAGGTTTAGTCTTATTAACATCCCTCAAGTTAGCAAAAACAGCCTCATCTGGAATATCTGCATTGACAATGACAACATCAGCATGGGTAATTTCATTACTTGTTGCAAGATTAACACTTCCCTCTAAGCGAGAGATAACTTCATGACCTTTGTCTTGAAGTGCGCGTCTAAGAATCGCAGATCGCCCCATATTCTCATCAACTAATATAATTTTTAACGCTGTTTGTTTCATTTTAATTTAACTAATTTGAAATTTTTTTGATAGTCGATAATATACCTCATTAAATTCATCTTTCATATTTGATTAGGGTTTAGTAGTTTTAAATATTCTGCTTCCGTAAGAATTTCAACCTGATGAGTTTTGGCATCTTTAATTTTTGATTGGCCAATATTTTCACCAATAATTAAAAAATCAGTTTTTGAACTAACACTTTTTCCAACATTCGCACCAAGAGCTTTAGCTTGTTTTTGAAGTAAAGCCCTAGATTCACTCATTGTTCCAGTAAAAACAATCTTTTTACTATTAAAAGGATTGGTACTTTGATTAATTAAAGTATTTAGGGATGTTTTCTCTAACTCAAAACCTCCTGAAATCAAAGCTTCATATTGAGGCTTAATTAAAGTTAAGCCATCAAAAATTAATTCTGCAGTGATTTCAGCAAAGCCATCAATATTTGAAATATCTTCTACAGATAAATGAAAAATTTGTTCGATTGAATAATTTCTTAATAAATTTTCACAGTTCCCCATTCCAAGTCTTTGCACCCCAAAAGAAGCCAAAAACCTCCAGTCTTCAATACTTTCTTTTCTTGATCTAGTGAGCTGATTAATTAGATTATGAGAGGTTTTTTCACCAAACCCCATAGAAATTAATTTAGCTTCATTTAGAAGATAAATATCACTTACTTGACGAATGCCTTCAGCGTAAAGTTTTTGAATTGTAGCTTGTCCAAATCCATCATTGTTTGCAAGAATCCGAAAAAAATATATTATTTTTCCAGTAATTTGATCTGGACACATCTCATGATTGAAACACATTAGAAAATCAGAGTCCCAGCTTAATTTATACCCACAACTAGGACAGTTAGTTGGAATATCTACATCAGCTGTTTTCAAAACTTTATTAATCTTTGGAATTACTAATCCGCTACGAGTAAGCTCAATAACACTGCCAGCCCCTAATCCCTGATCTTTTACAAGGCCATAATGATGACCAGTAGCTCGATAAATTGTTGCACCACTAAGTTGAGTTGGCTCTAATTCAGCAACAGGTGTTATCTTACCCGTTCTTCCAACTTGAGCAGTTATTGATAGAACCCTAACCTGAGCTTTTTCTTTATTTTCTTTAAAAGCAATTTGCCAACGGTGAAATTTACGGTTTGAGCCCATATGTTTTTTAAGTTCTGGGTTTACTATTTCAAATACCACTCCATCTATATCAAAATCAACTCCATGTTCAAGCTGGCTAACAATATCAAGAAATTGACTCCTGAATTCATCAATATTTCCAAGCCACTGAGGTAATTGATTAAATGGCACAAATAAAGCAGCTTTTGCACTAATTGCATCAATTGCAAAACTGTCTAACTCTTTTTCTTTAATCAAGCTAGCCTGGAAGTTTCTTGGGAATTCAAAATGACTACTGAGATATTTTTCAAAATAGCTTCGTTTAATAACTATTTCTCCAGGTCCTTGACCTCTTTCACTATTATTAAAAACTCCAAGTCCTCTTTCGAAAACTCTACTTATATCACTTCCTTTATTACCATCACCCCTTGTATAAAGCTTATTTCCATCATCATAACCAGCAAAACCGTCCAACTTAGCTGTTCCTTTAATTTGAATATTTGTGAGCAAATAATTAATTTCCGTTGAATACTTCTCAATTCTTTCCAGCCATTTATTTACCTCTAACCAATTGTAGGCCTTATCTGTTGATAGCATTTTTTCAGGAAGTTTAATTTTTTCCTCAGCGAAACCAGTACTCTCATTTTCAACTTTTTGTAAAAATGGATTTCTTGGAAGGCGCTTAGCTAGTTCAGGAATAAAAATAAAATCGTAATTTTCATCACTAATAATTGGGTTGCCATTCCTATAGCTTTCATTTGCAAATTTGCAAAATTCAAGCAAATCAGAATCTGAAAGATCTTGAACTAGAAGTTGCTGACTAGAAATTTCTAGAATTTTTTTAGTTGAAAGCATGATTACTTTACAATCTAGCAAATAGTTAAAAAGTATTAAAACTTCGAAGCAATTTCATTAAAGAATTCATAGCTATAGTTAATTGTATTTACTTTATTTTCTTCACTTAAATCAACAAAAATTACTTCAGTTTTTGAAGCCTCCTTTTCTCTTGCAGTAAGTTTATAAGTTTTTTCATTTGAAACAGTGTTTAATAATTTAGAGAAAAAACCTTTATTGGGAGAAATATTTATATAGTAACTGCCTTCTAATTGATCACGATCTTCTATATCAATATTTAGCTCATCTAAGGCCCATCCAAGGTAACTCCATGTTTGTTTTTTATTATATGGAAAAACTAAAGTTGCGAAGCTTTCTTCAAGCTCAAGCACATAAACTGAGTCCTGCTTTTCCTTTTCAACATTTAATATTTTACTAATTGCTTCATTCTCATTACTGCCTATAAAAACCATAAGAGTTAAAAGCATTTCAGTTTCTATCTCTATATCCTTTTCTCTAGGCTGCCATAACCTAAGAGTGCCACTAACAACCTCTCCAATTGAGGAAAGAGTTAAATACACCTCAGTTTTATTAGGGTCACTAGTTGGCTCAATACGAACTCTATATTTATCAGCAATAGGAAGGCCATATTGAGTTTTTAATGCTTTAGAAAGAGCTGCACGTATCATGCCTAAAGATTTATCAGGAACTTTTGTTTCTATTTCTAAATAGTCTGTTTCAAATATACCAATTTGTTGATTTTCTTTTTCAATTTTAAAATTATATGATCTAAAAAATTCTTTTGTCAAAGTCCATACTTCAGTTGGAGGCTTGTCAACAATAAGCCAACGACGATAGTTATCCCTAGCTACCTCTACACTTACTAACTCAATTGGTGCTTCACTATCTTCAGTAACCTTAATGTCTTCAGCAAATACTCCCTGAATATTTGGTTGGGTCAAATCTGGAGGAATCATTAAAGATCCAACTTTTTCATCTGATTGATAACTTATAACTCGACTCCCTAGACCTATTTTTTTTACTGAGTCTGAAGACTTTGAACAACTTACAGTTAATAAACTTATAAATATAATAGTTAAATAATTGATATTTTTCATACTAAATTTAGCTCCTTTAAGTCATGCTCAATAATTGATTTGAATTCATTAGATAACTCCAGCAAAGGAAGTCTAATACCTTTCTCGCACTTTCCCATCTTATGAAGAGCCCATTTAACAGGAATTGGGTTTGCCTCTATAAATAAATTTTTATGGAAGTTTGATAGTTGTGAGTTTAAATTTTTAGCCAACTCTAAGTTGCCTGCTATTGCTGCTAAATAAACTTTTTGAAGCTCTTTTGGAACAATATTAGCAGTTACAGAAATTCCACCATGTCCACCTGCAATAAGAAAGTCAACTGCTGTGGCATCATCTCCAGTTAGGAGTAAAAAGTCCTTAGGACATCTTTCAACTAGCTGTTTTATAACTTTAAGATCTCCAGTTGCATCTTTAATCCCAATAATGTTAGAAATTTCTGAAAGCCTAGAAGTTACATTTACAGACATATCAACTGCCGTCCTTCCAGGAACATTATAAAGAATTTGATCAATATTAACACTTTCTGCTATCAACTTAAAGTGCTGAAATAGTCCTTCTTGTGTAGGTTTATTATAATATGGAGTAACTAACAAACAAGCATCAGCGCCTAAGTTTTTTGCCTCTTGAGTAAGTTCAATAGCTTCAGATGTTGAATTAGCTCCTGTGCCTGCAATGATTGGAATTCTTTTCGCAGCATACTTCACTGTATGATCTATTATCTTTAAATGCTCCTTCACTCCTACAGTAGCAGACTCACCTGTAGTTCCAACAGAGATAATTGAACTTGTTCCTGAATCAATATGGAAATCAATTAAATGATTAAGTGCCTCATAGTCAACTGCTCCATCAGCAAACATTGGAGTAATTAATGCAACATTTGAGCCTATAAAAGAGTGATTTTTATTCATGTAGAGATTGATTGAAAATATAGGTCAAATTATATACGATTGGCCTAGTAATAACAATTCTCCTAGAGACTTTATCATAGTAGAGTTACTTAATTATAAGGTCAGGTCTTTTTGTCTTAGTTTTTTCATTTGATTGTTCATTGCGCCATAAATCTATCTTAGCTTGGTTTCCACTTAATAAAACACCTGGAACCGTTTGACCATCAATAGTTTCTGGCCTTGTATAGTGAGGATAATCAAGCATATTATCAGTAAATGAGTCCTTTAATGAATCCTCATTTCCTAAAACATTAGGCAAACGACGACTTACAGAATCAATTAATACCATAGCCGCTAGCTCGCCACCACTAATAACGTAGTCTCCAATTGAAATCTCATAGTCAATATCATTTTCTATAACTCTCTCATCCACCCCCTCATACCGACCACAAAGCAATGTTAGTGAATCAAAGGATGACAATTTTTCAACTAAATTTTGGTTTAATTTTTGACCTTGAGGTGACAAATAAATGACTTTGGTTTCTGGACTATGTTTTTTTATCTTAGCAATACAATCCCTGATTGGTTTTACTTGCATTACCATTCCACCGCCACCGCCATAAGGCTTATCATCAATATTTTTGTATTTATTAGAACTGAAGTCTCTCAGCTGCCATTCTCTAATTGAGATAATCGACTTCTTAATTGCCCTTGCAACAACACCTTCTTCTTTAATCGCAGAAAACATTTCAGGGAAAAGAGTGATAATTTCGAATTTCATTTATTAACCTGTAGAAGTATTAATAACAAGGCTAGGCCAACAGATTAGTTAAAATTTGTGAGTAAATTTTGGTCAGATCATCTAAGTCTTGAACCAAAACTGATTCATTAATCTGGTGAATTGTTGCGTTAATAGGGCCGAGCTCAACCACCTGGGTTCCTTCTTGTGCAATAAATCGGCCATCCGAAGTGCCTCCTGAGGTTGAAAGTTCTGGCTTAATCGATTTTATTTTTTCAATTGCATCAACACATGCAGAGACTAGGTCTCCTTGTGGAGTTAAAAATGGGTAACCTGAGTGCGACCAATCAATAGAATAATTAAGTTTATGACTATCTAAAATATCATTTACTTTTTTCTGAAGCTCTTCTTTTGTAGTTTCTGTTGAATACCTAAAGTTAAACATTATTTCTACTTCACCAGGTATTACATTTGTTACTCTCGAGCCAGAATGGATATTTGAAATTTGAAATGAAGTCGCTGGGAAGTAATCATTGCCATTGTCCCATTGCTGCTGACATAAATCATTCAACGCTGAAGTCATAAGATGATTAGGATTCTCTGCAAGATGTGGATATGCAATATGCCCTTGCTTTCCTTTAATAGTTAAAAGGCCATTTAACGAGCCCCTTCTTCCATTTTTAATAACATCTCCAAGCACTGAAGTAGATGATGGCTCACCAAGCAAACAATAATCTATCTTCTGATCAAGGCTTTTAAGATAATCCATCACTTTAACCGTTCCATTAACTGCAATTCCCTCCTCATCAGAAGTAATTAAAAATGCAAGAGTCCCTTTGTGATTTGGATTTTTTTCAATAAAGTTTTCTGTTGCCACAAGCATCGAAGCCAAACCCCCTTTCATATCAGCTGCACCCCTACCAAATAAGAGTCCATCTTTTACTGTTGGTTCGAAAGGTGGTGTTTTCCAAGCCCCATCATCTCCAGCAGGAACGACATCAGTATGGCCCGCAAAAGAAAAAATTGGGCCAGTATTACCATGAGTAGCCCAAAAATTATCAACATCTCCAAATTTAAGAGGGTGAATCTTAAATCCAATTTTTTCAAGACGATCAATCATGATAGCTTGACATCCCTTATCAAAAGGAGTCACAGAAGGCCTACTTATAAGTGATTTTGCTAATTCTAATGTTTGACTCATGATGGTTATTTTACTTGTAAATTTAATACCGTATTAAGAGCCTCTTCGATAATATTTCTGTCAGGATGATTATCTGGCATAAGATATAAAGCTTTTTGCCAGTAACCTATTGCCCCATCTAGGTCAGATTGATGAGCTGAAACTATGCCTGCAAAATACAGTGCCTGAATTGATTGAGGATCAAGACTTAGAGCTTTTTCAATTAAAGTTTTAGACTTACCATAAAACATGCCATCTTGATTCGTAGCTATAGCACTAGCATACTGAAGAAGTAAGTCAATATCATTTGGATTTAATTCAAATGCACTCTCAAATGTCTCAATTGAATCTTCAACATTTCCAACACCAACTTGCGCCAGACCTAGCATTTTTAATGCTTGAAAATCATTTGGATTTTCAGTTAAATAATCCTGTAATTTTTCAATACTTTCGCTCATAGTCATAGGTTCAGTAAAAGCAGCATCAGTATTTGGAATTATTTTTGGAGCCAGCTGAGAATAAACTAATAAAGATAAAATTCCAATAGATAAAGCTATCAGAGTTATCCATTTTAATGGCTCAATAGTTATATTTTTTGCTGGTCTGCTTTTAAGCTCTGAAGCTAAAGTGCTAATAATTTCTGATTCAGCTTCTTGATATTGCGCGCTCTCAATATATCCTTGATTAAAATCTATTTCAAGCTCAGCCTGCCTTTGTTTGTTAATTGCTATATTTGAATCATCATCACTAAGGTTTGACTTCACTGGCCTATAAAGAAACCATGCTAGAAATAAGCTAGATAAAACAATCATCAAAATAAATTGCCAACTTAAAATCATGATTTAGCGCTCACAAAATAACGCCGGTCAATTGCTGCAAAAAAAGCTCCAAGCGCAATCATCAGTCCGCCTAACCATATCCACCTCACCAGTGGCTTATAATAAATTCTTACACTCCAGGCGCCTCCTTCTAAACTTTCGCCTAAAGCTACATAAAGATCTCTAGTTATTGATGGATCAATTGATGCTTCAGTCATCGGCATGCCACTTTGGTAATATCTTTTCTCAGGAGCAAGTTGTGCAATTTTTTCTCCTTCACTATAAACACTAATGTCACCAATAAAGCCTGAATAATTATCTTTCATGTGGGGGCTTACCCCATTAAAAACAAAGTCATATCCTGCAATATTTTGAGACTCTCCAATATTCATTTTTATATCTTTTTCAATTCCAAGTTGAGTTGTTACTGTAGCCCCAAGAACAAATACTGCAATTCCAAGATGGGCAATTATCATCCCTATAAATGCAAATGAAAATTTCGATTTTGTCCTTATTCTTTTCGTTAATAAAATAATGACATGAAAGGTAACCCAGATAAACAGGCCAATTGCAATTAAAACATAAATATTGTCCGTAATTACAACCCTTGCAATTAAGATTAATAAAGCGATACCAATCCAGTTAAGGCGCAGTAATGAAGTTAATCTAGATACGCTATCTTTCTTCCAGCGGACAAAAGGAAAGATAGCCAATGCTAAAACTCCTGGTAGCATAATTGGCACAAAAACTGCATTGAAATAAGGCGCACCTACTGATATTTTCCCAAGATTTAATGTATCAAGAATTAATGGATAAAGTGTCCCCAAAAGAACTGTAAACATTGCCGTAATAAGCAATATATTATTTATTAATAGTCCAGTTTCTCTTGACAATAAAGCAAATTGATTACTTTTTTGCAATAAGTGAGAGCGCCATGTGAATAGAACTAAAGAGCCACCAATAACAATAAATAAAAATAGCAGAATAAATAACCCTCTTGTTGGGTCTGTTGCAAAAGCATGGACAGAAGTTAAAACTCCAGAGCGAACTAAAAAGGTTCCTAACAAACTTAACGAGAAACCACCAATAGCTAAAAGAACTGTCCACTGCCTAAAGGCGCCTCTCTTTTCACTAACGCTTAATGAATGGATAAGCGCGGTCGCAACAAGCCAAGGCATAAATGATGCATTCTCTACAGGATCCCAGAACCACCATCCTCCCCAGCCGAGTTCATAATACGCCCACCAACTTCCAAGCGTTATTCCAACCGTTAAAAAAGCCCAAGAAATTAACGCCCATGGCCTTGTCCATCTTAGCCAAGTGCTATCTAACTGGCCTCTGATTAAAGCAGCCACTACAAAGGCAAACGGAACTGCTAATCCAACATACCCCATATAAAGCATAGGTGGATGAACCGCCAAACCAAAATCTTGCAGGAGTGGATTTAGCTCTCGGCCTTCTAATGGAGGAACTAACAAACGCTCAAATGGATTCGATGTAAAAAGCAGAAAGAGTAGAAAGCCAAAACTTATAGCACCTAGAATTATGAGGATTTGATTTAATAAATTCGATGGAATTCGCTTAGAAAAAAGACTAACTGCAATCGTCCATATTGAAAGCACAAGGACCCATAAAAGCAATGAACCTTCATGAGCTCCCCAAACTGCAGAAGCCTTAAACAATAATGGAAGCTGAGTATTTGAATTATCTGCAACGTACTTTACTGAAAAGTCATTCGTCAGGAATGCACTCATTAGAATAATAAAAGCAATAGCAATCCAAAAACCTTGTGCCCAAACTAATGGTTTTGCTAGTTGCGCAAGACTCGATTTATTCTGATAAAGACCTATTGATGGCAATACCATCAATAGCACAGAAAATATCAATGCAAGAACGAGGGAAAAGTGTCCAATTTCAATCAACATAAGTCCAAGTTTTTATTATGTTTTTAAGAGCTAATATTTTACAGTATTTCTTATGTTTATTCTTAATAGACATCACATAAATTAAAGTAATTATGAATTAAGATTACATAATGACTGACTGGTCACTCATAAAGTAGTATATAATTTATTTTTTGAAAAAATACAGGCACTTAATTATGGAAATTCTTTTCAATATATTAAATGTAATCAAATATTTAATATATGCCCTACTGATCATTACTTTTGTTATTTTTATTTTTCTTAATGTCTCTCCTGCCTTTGGGGCCTCACCTGACAAAAATACCAAAGAAATAATTGTTAATTCAGAAAACTTTTTTGAGGGTAAATTTCGCAACATTAAAACAACATACACAAACTTTCGAACTTTAGAAAGAAAGTCGACTCTAAAGGAATGGTTCTTTCCGCCAAAAGATAAAAACCCTTTGGGTCCTCTTCCAACAATAAAATTTCAAGGACAAGATTTAACAGAGGGTAAATTTGTTTGGTTTGGTCACTCCACGCTTCTTATGAAAACTGAAGGTTTGGTTGTTATGACTGATCCAGTCTTTAATAGAGCATCACCATTACCGTCGTTCAGCTCAAAAAGTAAAAGTAGTTTTTTTAATGGGAAACCATTTGTATTTGAAAACCCAATATTGATAGAGGATCTTCCAAAGGTTGATATTGTCATCATTTCTCATGATCACTATGATCATCTTGACTCTAAAGCAATTAAAGACTTATCAAATCTAGTAGATCATTTTATTGTGCCTTTAGGGGTTGGAGCACATTTAGAAAGATGGGGGGTAGATAAAAATAAAATTACTGAGCTTGACTGGTATGAAAGCAAGAGTCATAAAGATGTTGAGTTTATCTTTACGCCAGCTCTTCACTTTAGTGGAAGAGGCATAACCAATGGCAACTCGACATTATGGGGCTCTTGGATTGTTAAATCAAAATCATTAACTGCCTATTTTAGTGGTGATGGAGGATACTCAGAGACATTTAAAAGATTAGGTAATGAATATGGCCCTTTTGACATTGCCTTTATCGAGAATGGTGCTTACAACATAGACTGGTCAAATGTTCATATGTTTCCTGATGAATCTGTTCAAGCCAGTATCGACTTAAAAGCAGAAGTCCTTTTTCCAATCCATTGGTCTAAATTTGATTTATCGATTCATCCATGGGATGAGCCAATCATTAGAATTACTAAGGAAGCTGCGAAAAGGAATGTCAATATTGCAACCCCAATGATTGGTGAAGTATTTGATTTAAATAACTTGCCAAATAAACCTTGGTGGGAAAAACTTAGAAATTAATATATTTAAATACGGAAAACGTTATACACACTTCAGGAGAATAAATTAGGTGAAAAAAGAAAATTGGAACGAATCAAATATCCCTGATCAATCAGGGAAAATTTTTATAGTAACTGGACCAACGAGTGGTCTTGGTAAAGAATCAGTTACAGTTCTTGTTCGAAAAAACGCAACCGTCATTATGGCTGCTAGAAATATTAAAAAAGCTGATTCTGTAAAAAAAGAAATTCTTGCTGAAAATAAAAATGCAAAGATAGATATTCAAGAGCTAGATTTATCAAGCCTCGAATCAGTCAATAATTTCTCAACATCTATAAACAAAAAATACAAAGCACTAGACTGCCTTATCAATAACGCTGGCATAATGGCCTGTCCTTATTCAAAAACAAAAGATGGCTTTGAGATACAGATGGGCACGAATCATTTAGGTCATTTTGCTTTAACAGGTCAACTAATATCTCTACTCAAAAAGACGCCAAATTCAAGAGTTGTAAATGTAGCTAGTATTGCTCACACCTCTGGAAACATTGATTTTGATGATCTTAATTGGGAAAAAAGAAAATATAAAACTTGGAGCGCCTACAGTGACACTAAGCTAGCAAATTTATATTTCACCTATGAACTATCTCGTAAACTTGGTCAGAATAAAGGAAGTCCAATGGTATTAGCTTCACATCCAGGGTGGACTGCTACAGATCTTCAGAGGCATTCTGGTATGGCTAATTTTATGAATATTTTTCTTGGACAGAAAGTTAAGGTAGGTGCTCTTGGAGGCCTCAGAGCGGCTACCGATCCAACTGCCCAGTCAGATAATTATTTTGGCTCTCCATCAATGGGCGGTATGAAAGGTCACCCTGCATTAGTTAAATCAAATGAATTATCGTATAATTTAGATAATGCAAAAAAACTGTGGAAGCTATCTGAAGAACTAACTGGAGTGAGTTACTCCATTGACTAAAAAATAATGCCCTCAACTAAAGATAAAATCTATCAAAGTGCTCTAGAGCTATTTGCCAGTCAGGGCATTCAGTCAACTTCAACTGCTCAAATTAGCAAAAAAGCAGGAGTTGCCTCTGGAACGCTTTTTGTACACTTTAAATCAAAGCAAGAGCTTATTGACACAATATACATAAGCATTAAAAAAAATGCTTTTTCTGACTTAAATGAAGATATGCCTGATAATTCAAGCATTGAACTTCAGTTCAAAGAAGCTTCTCGAAAAATTATTGAGTATTTTTTAAATAACTACAATGAATTTATCTTTTTAGGTCTAGTTGATATTGATCCCATGGTATCTGAAGAGGCAAGGGCAATAGGCTTCAAAAATTTTGAAAAATCAATGACCGATATGAAAATATTCTTTAAAGAAGGTTATTTTAGAGATATGGATTTTGATCTACTTATGCAAATCAACTGGTCAACAATAGAGACGATTATTAAGAGCCTAAAGTTAAGAAATATTAACAAGCCAAGTGAAAGCGAACTTAATCTAATCTGGGATATTATGAAAAAGAGCTCCTAAGAGCTCTTTATAAAGATATATGGTGCGGAGAGAGAGACTCGAACTCTCACGTCTTGCGACACTGGAACCTAAATCCAGCGTGTCTACCAATTCCACCACCCCCGCGAAGATTTTGAAATTATACCGAATTAAATCAAACATTTCTTATTTAAGAAATAGATTTTCTTATTTAATTGCCGTACCAGCTTAACTTCTCATTTAGACTGACGACCTCTCCTACAATCATTAAAGTAGGTGCATTAATATCTTCTTTACTTAACAGATTAGGCAAGTCTTTTAGAGAGGTAATGTAAACTTTTTGCTCAGGCATTGTTCCTTTTTCAATAATCGCAATTGGCATCTCCTCTCTCATGCCGTGAGCAATTAACTGTTCACAAATGTAACTTGCCCCACTCAATGCCATATAAAAAACAATTGTCTGCTGCTCAACAATAAACTCTTCCCATGGAAGGTTAGTCGTGCCATCTTTTAAATGGGCGGTCACAAAACGGCAGGATTGAGAGAAGTCTCTATGGGTTAACGGAATGCCTGCATAAGAAGAGCACCCTGATGCAGCAGTTATTCCAGGGACAACCTGAAAAGGGATGCCATGCTCAGAAAGAGACTCGATTTCTTCACCTCCTCGGCCAAAAATAAAAGGATCGCCACCTTTTAACCTACACACTCTCTTGCCTGATTTTGCCAGATCAACTAAAAGAACATTAATATCTATTTGCCTAGTAGATTTATCACTGCCACCTTTTTTACCAACATATATTAGTTCTGAGTCTCTCCTAATAAGCTCCATAACACCTTTAGAGACCAACCTGTCATAAAGTACGACATCGGCTTGTTGGATAAGCCTCAAAGCTTTAAATGTTAATAGGTCAGGATCGCCAGGACCAGCACCAACTAAATAGACCTCTCCCAGATTCATCTCATCTGCGTCAATAAGCTGCTTTTCAATATCAGCCTTTGCTTCTTGAATACGTCCTGAAAAAACTTTTTCAGCTATAACGCCAGAAAAAGTAGCCTCCCAAAATGCTCTTCTATCTTTAATTTTTAAAAACCTATCTTTAACTTTCTGTCTATACTCACCAGCAATTTCAGCAAGTATGCCATAAGAGCTTGGAATAACTGTTTCAAGCTTTGCACGAATTAATCTAGCCAGGACTGGTGCCTTACCAGATGAAGAGACAGCAATTATCAACGGAGACCTGTCAACTATTGAGGGCATGATAAAGCTTGATAGCTCAGGCGAGTCAACCACATTTACTGGAATACGACTTTCTTGAGCTATCTTAGAGACAGATTCATTTACTTTTGAGTCATTTGTAGCAGAAATAATTACTGAATAATTTGAAATATCAGATGCCTCAAAGTACTTATTAACTAAACTTACATTGCTATCTAAAGATAAGGTTTTTATGCCTTCACAAAAATGGGGAGAAATACATGTAACCTTAGCCTGAGCTTTTAATAACAAGTTTATTTTTCTTAATGCAATATCTCCACCTCCAACGACTAGGGTTGGCTTTTGTCTTAAATTAATAAAGATAGGCAGATGATCCATAAAAATATATTAAACCCTTAAGATTAAAGCGCTATTTTAAATGTTTTACGAAGTATAGTAAAAAATTCTATATTTTTATTATTATTGAGTTAAAAGATATAAATATTTCTTAAAAAAACAAAATTTTAGAAAAATATTTTATATTTCTTAATAAATTTATACTTAGTAGCTACTAAAGTTGAAGTACTGTTTTGACAAAAGGAATTGAGATTGCTTTTTTTGATTGGAGTGATGCTTTATCTAACTCATTCATCGCAGATACTAAAGTATTTAAATCTCGAGAATAATTCTTAAACAAATATTTGTAAATTTTTGAGTCAATAGTTAAATTTCTATCACTCATCTGTTTATTAAGTACGTCAATTGTTAACTCATCATTAAGCTCTTCTAATTTATAAACAGCGGCCAAACTCAGGCGCGTCTTAAGATCCTTCATAACAGTTAAATCACCGGGCAAATTTGAGCCACTTACTAAAATAACAACTCCAGCCTGTCTTGCTCGATTATATAAATCGAAAAATGTCTCTTGGTTATTGCTACTAATGAGATCGACATTATCAAAGCTAATAAAATTTAATTGGCCTATAAAGTCAAATAAATGCTCTGGAAAAGAATCAATACAATCGATATAAATTGCATTCTTATCCATTTCTAGGGCCTTTAATACTACCCCTTGAAGGACATGCGTTTTGCCTTGGCCTGTTAATCCATATACATAGATTTCAGAAGCCTTTTTTTTCTGAAAAAGTTGGTGTATTAAATTAATAAGCTCACTATTAGCAATAAAGTTATCTAAAAGCATTTTGGAGTTCAGTGAGATTGGAAGGCCTAATTGATTCATTTTTTAGACTCTTGCAAGATAAACTTTTTAACCCAAAGTAACACATAGTCCGCACCACTTAAACCGGTCGAAGTAGCAACCACTATGAAAACCATATCTCTAAGGCCATTTAATTCAGTATATATTTGAATTAATAATAAAAATATAACCAAGGCAATTTGTAATACTGTATTAAATTTACTAATTAAAGAAGGTTCTAGCAAGTCGCTATCCCTAGATATTTCACCTAAAAAATATCCCAAAGCACCCGCTACTATAATAACATCACGAACAAAAATTATCATGAGTAGCCATAAGGGCATAATCCCAACCCAATATAAAGCAATAAAAGAGCAGGTCAATAATATCTTATCTGCCATTGGATCAAGAATAGAACCAAGACGGGATTGAAAAGAAAACTGTTTAGCTATCCAACCATCTAATGCGTCAGTAATTCCAGCCAATAGAAATAATAGAAGCGTCAAAAGATACTGCTCTTTTAGTAGCGCTATAACTATTGGAACTGTTAAAATAATGCGTATTATTGAAAGCGCATTGGGTAGCATTGAGTAGCTCATTATTTTGCTTAATTAAATTCATTTTTTAGACCTTAATTATACGGAAAACAAGATGTCATCACTGACTTATAAGGACTCTGGAGTTGATATTACTAAAGGTAATCAGCTTATTGAGAAAATTAAACCAATTGCAAAATCAACTTTAAGGCCTGGAGTTCTTGCTGGTCTTGGGGGCTTTGGTGCAATGTTTGAAATTCCTTTAGATAAATATAAAAAACCAGTTTTAATTTCAGGAACTGACGGCGTTGGAACAAAATTGATGGTTGCTGAGATGCTTAATAAGCATGACACTATTGGCATTGATTTAGTTGCAATGTGCGTTAATGATCTTATAGTTCAGGGAGCCGAGCCCTTGTTTTTTTTAGATTATTACGCAACGGGCTATCTTAATCCAGATGTTGCGATTTCTGTTATTTCTGGAATTGGTGAAGGATGTCGTCAATCTGGATGCTCGTTAATTGGAGGGGAAACTGCTGAAATGCCCGGAATGTATAAAGGCGAAGAGTATGATCTTGCTGGGTTTTGCGTAGGTATTGTTGAAAAAGATAAGATTATAGATGGCTCTAAAGTTTCATCAGGTAATCACATAATAGCACTTGGTTCATCCGGTCCTCACTCAAATGGATACTCACTCATCAGAAAAGTTTTGGAAAAAACAAAGCCAACATCAAGCCAGCTTAAGGAACTTATTGAGCCAACTAAAATTTATGTTAAATCAATCTTGTCATTAGTTAAAAATTTACCCGTACATGCAATATCACATATTACGGGTGGTGGTCTTCTTGAAAATATTCCCAGAGTAATGCCAGAGCATTTAGCTGCAAAATTGGATGCAAAATCTTGGGAGTTTCCAAAAATATTTCAGTGGCTGCAGGCTGAAGGAAATATAGATACAAGTGAAATGTATAGAGTTCTTAACTGTGGAGTTGGCATGGTTGTTATTGTTCCAAAAGAATCCTCAAATGATGCTATCAAGCTATTAAATTCTAGAGGTGAAAAAGCCTGGTTAATTGGAGAAGTTGTTGACTTTAAAGGTGATCAGGTAATAATTTGATACTATGAAAGCTGTTATTTTAATTTCAGGTAATGGCTCTAATTTACAGTCAATAATTGATAGCGCAGATAGAATTGACTTGCAAATTAGCTGCGTCATAAGTAATAACAGAAGTGCTTTTGGCTTGAAACGAGCTGAATCTGCAAAACTTCAGACCGCAATTATTGATCCTGAATTATATAACTCCAAGGAGGCTTTTGATAGAGAGCTCATTTCAATTATTCATCAGCACAGAGTAGAACTAATTGTTTTAGCTGGTTATATGAGAGTTCTTACTCCATTATTTGTGTCACATTATTTTGGTAAAATTCTTAATATTCACCCCTCCTTACTCCCAAAATTTTCAGGACTCAACACACACCAGAGAGCAATTGATGCCTCTGAGAAAGTTCATGGAGTGAGTGTCCACTTTGTTACTAAAGAATTGGATGGTGGCCCTTTAATTTGTCAAGATTCAGTTATTATTGAAAATTCAGATACTGAGGAAACACTCTCTATGAAAGTTCTAAAAACAGAACATGTCATCTACCCTAAAGTGATTCATTGGTATACTCAAAGAAGACTAATCTTAATTGATGATAAAACTGCAACACTTGATGGAAAAATAATATGAATAAAGTGATTTTTTTGTTTTTAGGACTTCTTTTCTCAGCCCAATGTTTGTCCATAACCCCGTACAAGGGAAATTATGAGCTTTATGCTGAAACTGTAATGGGCAACCTAAAAATTGGCAATGCTATTCTAAACCTAGAGGTTACTGATAATAAATTCATATTTACAACAGAAGCTAGCACTGGATCATTATGGAAAGCTTTATATGACTACTCTAGATATGAAAAAAGTATGGGTAATGAGGTTGATGGACAAATCATTAATTCATATTTTAGTGTCATAGAAAAAATAAAAGATGAAGTGAAAAAGGATTATGAAATTACAATTGAAACTGATAAAAATTATGCTGTATCCAGCACAGGTGAGGAATTTGAAATCAAGCCAGGATTACTAGTTGATCCTTTAAGTGTTTATCTAGCTCTATCTAATGACATTATTAACAAACCTAATCAATCAGAATTTACCTATCAAGTTGTTGATGAAGTTGGCGTTAAATATCTTCAATTCAAATTAGATGGGTCTGAAAAAATTTTAATTAACGAGAGTGAAGTTGAAACTATGAGAGTAATTTGTAATGAACTGCAATTAACTCTAAATCTATCTGTTGAAGAAAATTTTCAGCCTATAAAAATTCACAAGATTAATGGTAAAACTGCTTTCACGATGACGCTTATAAGCTTTGAAACTTAAATCTAAAGATGCCCTTTAAGGAACTGCCCAGTATATGATCTTGGGTTCTTGGACACCTCTTCAGGAGTCCCAAATGCAATTATTTCGCCGCCTTTGTTCCCTCCTTCTGGCCCGAGATCGACAACCCAATCAGCAGTCTTAATAACGTCTAGATTATGCTCGATTATAACAATTGTATTATTTCGATCTCTAAGCCTAAAAATTACTGATAGCAATTGTTTAATATCATGAAAATGTAGCCCACTTGTTGGCTCATCTAATATATATAAAGTTTGCCCTGTATCTGTTTTAGAAAGTTCTTTAGCAAGCTTTATACGCTGAGCCTCTCCACCAGAGAGGGTGGTTGCATTTTGGCCAAGCGTAATATACGAAAGCCCAACATCCATTAAAGTTTGCATTTTTTGATTAATCTTTGGAATCGCTTTAAAAAAATCAAGCGCATCTTCGACAGTCATCTCTAAAACCTCTGCAATTGACTTTCCTTTATATTTAATTTCTAAGGTTTCTCGGTTATATCTATGGCCATGACAGATATCACATGAGACGTAAACATCAGGCAAAAAATGCATCTCAACCTTAATTAAGCCATCTCCCTTGCAAGCTTCACATCTACCTCCTTTAACATTAAAACTAAAACGTCCAGATTTATATCCTCGCGTCCTAGACTCAAGTGTTAATGCAAACAGATCTCGAACTAAAGTAAAGACGCCCGTATAAGTAGCAGGATTAGATCGAGGGGTCCTTCCAATTGGACTCTGATTAATATTAACTACTTTATCAAACAAATTCATACCCTTTACTTCTTTAAATGGAGCAACATCAGTTTGAGCTCCATTAAGTGTTTTTGCAGCTAACTCATAAAGTGTGTTGTTGATTAATGTTGACTTTCCAGACCCAGAAACACCTGTAATACAGGTTAAAACGCCAACAGGAATTTTTAAGTCAACATGCTTTAAGTTATTTCCACTTGCTCCAGTAATATTAAGCCAGCCATTTGATTTCTTTCTAGTTTTGGGAGTACTGATTTCTAGTCGACCACTTAAATAATCTCCAGTAAGGGATTTTGTATTAGCTATAACTTCATCAGGCGCCCCTATCGCAACAATTTCTCCACCATGGATACCTGCGCCAGGCCCAATATCCACAACATAATCAGCCTGTCTTATTGCGTCTTCATCATGCTCAACAACAATAACTGTATTACCTAGATCTCTTAGGTAGGTCAATGTATCAAGTAACTTTTGATTATCTCGCTGATGAAGTCCAATTGATGGCTCGTCTAAAACATAAAGCACTCCAATCAAGCCCGCACCTATTTGAGATGCTAATCTTATTCGCTGCGCTTCCCCGCCAGATAAGGAGTTAGCCTTTCTCTCCAAATTAAGATAATCGAGTCCAACATTAATTAAGAAATGCAAACGCTGTGAAATTTCACTAAGAATCTTACTTGCAATTTCCCCACGCTGACCTTCTAGCTCAAGAGATTCAAAAAAATCAAATACTTGGTCTATCGTCAACTTCGTTAGATCTGAAATATTTTTATTATCTATAAAGACATTTCGTGCAGATGCATTAAGCCTATCTCCATTACAGCTTGAGCAGGGTTTGCTTATTACATATCTAGATAATTCTTCCCTAATTGAGCGAATATCACTATCTGCATAACGACGCATCATTCTTGGAATTACACCCTCAAAAGGTTTTTTCTTGCTTGTCCAACCTCGTCGTCCTTTAATTTTCGAAAAATCAATAACTTGACCTCCACTTCCGTAAAGAACAATTTTTTTATTCTCTTCTGAGAGTTCATTAAATGGTGTCGCAATATCAAATTTGTAATAATTACCAACTAAAGAAAGCATTTGATAAAAATAGGCATTACTTTTACTCCAGCCATAAATTGCGCCATCTTCCAGGCTAAGCTCAGGATTAGCCACAACTCTTTCTTCGTCAAATATATCTTTAACTCCTAATCCATCACATGTTTCACAAGCACCGACAGGATTATTAAATGAAAATAGTCTAGGCTCTAACTCTTCCAAAGAGTAACCACAATGAATACATGAAAACTTTGCTGAAAATGTTAATTCCTTAAAACCAGAGTCAATATCCATAGGGCAAGCTATAGCAATACCCGCGCTCATATTAAGACCAGTCTCAAGAGACTCAGATAACCTTGATGTTATATCTTGCCTAACTTTTAATCGGTCAATTACGATCTCGATGGTATGATTTTTATTACCGTCAAGCTCATCAATTTCTTCAAGTAGCATAACCTCACCATCAACTCTCGCACGAAGGAATCCTTGATGAGAGAGTTCTTGTAATAATTTTAGATGACTACCCTTTCTATTTTTTACAATAGGTGCAAGTATCATAATCTTTGCATCTTGTGGAAGGTCTAATATTGCATCTACCATTTGAGAAATTGTTTGAGCCTGAAGATCATCTCCATGTTCAGGACATCTAGGTGAGCCAACTCTGGCAAAAAGTAGTCTCAAATAGTCATAAATCTCAGTTATGGTTCCTACTGTAGAGCGAGGATTATGGGAGGTAGCTTTTTGTTCGATTGATATTGCAGGAGATAGTCCTTCTATATGGTCAACATCAGGCTTTTCCATTAATGATAAAAACTGTCTTGCATATGCTGATAATGACTCAACATACCTTCTTTGGCCTTCAGCATAAATTGTATCAAAGGCTAATGATGACTTGCCAGAACCCGATAGCCCAGTAATAACTACAAGCTTATTTCTTGGAATGCTAACATCGATGTTTTTTAAATTATGGACTCTAGCGCCACGTATGTTGATTGAATCCATAGGTTAGTTATTTTATGGTGGACAAAGGGTTCATTATACTCATGCGTTGTGTAAAATCTTAATTTTGTATTCAATTCTTAGTATATGGTTTCTTATCGTCGAATCTTACTCAAGCTTAGTGGTGAAGCGCTAAAAAGTAACAATAATAATATTGACCCTGAAATGCTAAAAAAAGTAGTCACTATTGTTCAATCTGCTCTGGATCTTGGGGTTGAAATCGCAATAGTAATTGGTGGTGGAAATATCTACCGAGGTGCGGCCCTTTCAAGTGATGGAATGAACAAAATCACTGGAGATCATATTGGAATGCTAGCTACAGTAATGAATGCATTAGCAATATCAGACACTTTTGAAAGAAATAATATTTCATCTATTGTCATGTCTGGTTTTTCAATTGGTGGTGGCATTTGTGATACTTTTAATCATAATAAAGCTAAAAATGCGCTATCAGATGGTAAGGTAGTTATTTTTTCTGCTGGTACTGGAAGCCCTTGTTTTACAACCGATACTGCCGCTGCATTAAGAGCAGTTGAAATTGAAGCTGATATTGTCTTTAAAGCAACTAAGGTCGACGGTATTTATTCAAGTGACCCATTGAAAGATTCAAATGCTATAAAGTTTGACGCACTTAGTTTTGATTCGGCTATTGAAAAAGATATTGAGGTGATGGACACTGCTGCATTTGCATTATGTCGAGAAAATAATATAAGAATTTGTGTTTTTAGTATGTTTGATGATAATTATGCTTTAGCTAATATTTTAAATGGCCAGAAAATTGGCACGATTGTTAGTCAGAACGGAGAATAAATAATGATTAATGAAATTCACAGTGATGCAAATAGTCGAATGGGAAAATCACTCTCTTCTCTTGAAACTGACTTTAGTAAGATTCGTGCAGGAAGGGCTCACCCTTCACTTCTTGATCAAATTACAGTTGAATACTATGGCAGTATGGTTCCTCTTTCACAAGTCTCCAATGTAAGTGCCGAGGACTCAAGAACTCTTAAGGTCTCACCCTGGGAAAAAGATATGGTAGGTCCAATTGAAAAAGCTATTATGACGTCTGATTTAGGCTTGAACCCAAATACTCAAGGGCAGGTTTTGCGAATTCCTTTGCCTCTTCTCACTGAAGAGCGTAGAAAAGAATTAGTAAAAGTTGTTCGCGATGAGGCTGAAAATGCACGTGTTGCAATAAGAAATATTCGAAGAGATGCAATATCTGACTTTAGAGAGCTCCTTAAAGAAAAAGAAATATCAGAAGATGAGTCTCATAGGGCTGAAGATAATATACAAAAAATTACAGATCAACATATCTCTTTAATTGAAAGATCTTTGACTGATAAAGAGAATTCATTATTAGAAATATAATGGTTACTTATTAAGTAACTTTTTATACTCTCTTAGAGCCCACACACTCTATATAGTCATCCCATCGATTCAATGAAAATTCAGTTCCATTTGTTACCTGAGGACCAACATTTCCTAAATAACCACCCTCTAATGCCTTCTTGAAAAGTTCAATATTATTATCTGAAAGTCCTAAATTTACTTTACAAAAATCATGTATCGCAACCGTTACTATTTCTCCAGAAATTGTACCAATAAATTTCTCATCTTCTAACTTCTTTGTCGCTTCATTTATAAGTTCATTTTTGATAGTGGATTTATAATCATCAATAATACCTAACTCATCTAATTTAACAATTAAATCATCCATGATTTTAGTAACCCTCATATCATAAGCAAGTTTAGCCTGATACGCAGCAGTCGATGCCGCAGCAGCAGCTTTTTCATCAGCCAGTTTTTGTAGGAAGTCAGCGAGCGCCATCTCTCTTTCAATTTCGGCCATCATTTCAGCAGCATCAGCCTCAGCTTTTATTTGAGCTTCAAGTGCAGCAAATTCGGCATCTAAAAGACTATCTTGATATGCAGCAGTTGATGCCGCTGCTGCAGCTTTATCCGCAGCTAATTTTGCTTGGAAGGCATCAAGGGCAGCTTGTCTTGCCATCTCTGCTTGTATTTCAGCCATCATTTCTTGAGCAGCTAATTCAGCCTCAAGTTGCGCTTCAAAGGCAGCAAGTTCTTTTTCAGTATTCAACTGATCCATAAGCGCAGCAATCCTTGCGTCATTTGCACGTTTAGATTGATAGGCAGCAGTTGATTTCGCAGCAGCAGCTTTATCCGCAGCTAGTTTTGCTTGGAAGGCATCAAGGGCAGCTTGTCTTGCCATCTCTGCTTGTATTTCAGCCATCATTTCTTGAGCAGCTAATTCAGCCTCAAGTTGCGCTTCAAAGGCAGCAAGTTCTTTTTCAAGCTTAAGTTCAGCTCTCTTGTTCTTTAATCGTTCATCGCGTGCTACCTTAGCTTGGTATGCAACAGTTGATGCCGCTGCTGCAGCTTTATCCGCAGCTAATTTTGCTTGGAAGGCATCAAGGGCAGCTTGTCTTGCCATCTCTGCTTGTATTTCAGCCATCATTTCTTGAGCAGCTAATTCAGCCTCAAGTTGCGCTTCAAAGGCAGCAAGTTCTTTTTCAGTATTCAACTGATCCATAAGCGCAGCAATCCTTGCGTCATTTGCACGTTTAGATTGATAGGCAGCAGTTGATTTCGCAGCAGCAGCTTTATCCGCAGCTAGTTTTGCTTGGAAGGCATCAAGGGCAGCTTGTCTTGCCATCTCTGCTTGTATTTCGGCCATCATTTCTTGAGCGGCTAATTTTGCTTTAATTGCCTCATCAGAGTCTGCAAAAACAAAAATCATTTGTTCAGGATTTTCTTCAATTGAGACAACTAGATCAGAGCAAGGAACTCCAAAATCAAGAATAAATTCTTTAATAATAGAAACATTTTCACCCCTACCAACAAGTTTTTCACCTAATGAAAATGATTTAAAACCAGTTTCAGCAGTTTGATAATATATCAATTTATTTGTCGAAGAATCATATGAATCAACAATGGCTCTTACATTAGTTGAACTAATAATCATATCACCTTGGGCAAAAAAGGAGTCTCCAGATAATAAAAGTGAGGAAGTGATGTTACTAGATTCTAAATCATTAATTTCATATTGATCTGTGCATGAACTATATTCATCCACAAGCATAATATCTTGAGTATTTAAATCATCACTTGCATGAACATTATGTGACAGTAATAAAAGATATGCTAATTGTATAAGAAAACTTATAAAATTATTTTTCATGAATTGATTATAAATAAAAAAACCCAGAGCAAGCCCTGGGTTTTTTTATTTCTTATATATTCTGCATTTACATTAAATAAGCAAAATGACTAATTATCTTAAACCTTAGAAAGGGTTGACATAGTTACTCACACAGTTTGCATATGCATCCCATCTATTTGCAGTAAATTCAGTTCCAGAAGAAACTTGAGGGCCTACATTAAACAAAGTTCCATCAGCCAATGCAGATTTGAAAAGCGCTATATTACTTTCAGATAAATTTAGTTCATATTTACATGCTTCATGTGCAGCTTCTGTGACAACAACTTCTTCAATCACACCGATAACTTCATCATCGGCAAGTGAAGCCTGATACGCAGCAGTCGATGCCGCAGCAGCAGCTTTTTCATCAGCCAGTTTTTGTAGGAAGTCAGCGAGCGCCATCTCTCTTTCAATTTCGGCCATCATTTCAGCAGCATCAGCCTCAGCTTTTATTTGAGCTTCAAGTGCAGCAAATTCGGCATCTAAAAGACTATCTTGATATGCAGCAGTTGATGCCGCTGCTGCAGCTTTATCCGCAGCTAATTTTGCTTGGAAGGCATCAAGGGCAGCTTGTCTTGCCATCTCTGCTTGTATTTCAGCCATCATTTCTTGAGCAGCTAATTCAGCCTCAAGTTGCGCTTCAAAGGCAGCAAGTTCTTTTTCAGTATTCAACTGATCCATAAGCGCAGCAATCCTTGCGTCATTTGCACGTTTAGATTGATAGGCAGCAGTTGATTTCGCAGCAGCAGCTTTATCCGCAGCTAGTTTTGCTTGGAAGGCATCAAGGGCAGCTTGTCTTGCCATCTCTGCTTGTATTTCGGCCATTAATGCATCGGCTTCAAGATCAGCTGCAGTTTGAGCTTCAAAAGCAGCCAACTCTTCATCTAAATTTGCATAGTAGGCATCATCGCGATCATCACCACCAGCAAAAACATTAAATGAAAGGAAAAAAATTATAAAAAATTTAATTGATTTGTTTATCACGCTAATCTCCAAAAGAGTTAAAAGTAATATATGTATATATATGTAACTTTATTTTATACTAGATATATTTTATTAACATATTTAATTTATGATTTTATTTACGGATGAATTTAAGCTATTTTTCAATGATTCATCACTCCAAAAAATTGCAGATCAATGCCTCAGAATAAGCCTAGATGCTTTCAACGTTAATAACGGAAATATTCCTAAATGGACTATAGCATTAGATGAGTTAAAAGCAATGCCTAAAGGTGAAATAGAGCTAAATGAACCCTACATTAGAATAGATCAAAATAGTGCTGACCCTATATTACTCGAGAGGTCATTTAAAAGACTTCTGCCATGGAGGAAAGGTCCATTCATATTCAATAATTTAAAACTAGAGAGCGAATGGCAAGGTGATCTTAAATGGAAACGTCTGCAAAAACACATTACTCCATTAAAAAATAGAAGGGTTCTTGATGTAGGCGCTGGAAATGGTTATTTCACATTAAGAATGGCACTTGAAGGTGCCAAGAGAGCGGTAGGAATTGAGCCTTTCCTTTTATTTAATTACCAGTATGCTGCAATTAAATCGTTAGTTAACAAAGACATTAATGCGATGCTTCTTCCTATTAGACTTGAAGAAATGCCTAAATTATCAATCTTTGACTCAGTCTTCTCAATGGGTGTTCTTTATCACCAAAGAAGTCATATGGAACATTTGCTTCAGTTAAAAGATATGATGGCGCCAGGCGCAGAGCTAATATTAGAGACCTTAGTAGTGGAAGGTCCAAATGGGTACTCACTTATCCCAGATGGTCGCTATGCTCAAATGCGGAATGTTCATTGCCTGCCAAGTGTTGAGACTCTGAAATCATGGCTTGTTGATGCCAAATTCGAAAATATTAAAGTTATTGATATTAGTAAAACTTCCTCTGAAGAGCAAAGAAGAACAGAGTGGATAGGAGATAATGCGGCTTCATTAGAGGATTTCCTTGACCCATCTGACTCATCTCTCACAAAGGAAGGTCACCCTGCGCCTACTCGAGTAATCATTATTTGCAACAACTAATTCAAAGTTGAATTCACCGATTAACGTATAATTTATCTTCAATTTCAATTTTAGTCTTATTATGAAATATCGTCTTCTACTAAGTTTTATTTTTCTTTTAGCTATCAAAAATGTTGCTGCACAATCAACGCCGTCTGTCGTCGTCAGTATTAAGCCTATTCATAGTATCGTGACGAGCCTTATGAGCGGCATTGCAGAGCCACAGCTATTACTTAAGTCAAATAACTCAGCGCACACTTTTCACTTGAAGCCATCACAAGTTCAGATGCTTGCAAATGCTGACTTAGTAATAATGATTAGTGGAGACTTTGAATCTGGATTAAGAAAAGCAATTAAAAACACAGAAGATGATTCACTATTTCAAATTATTAGTTTGAATAATCTCAGTATCCATAAATCTAGGTCTGAAATACTTAAGTCAAAGGAATATGAAGGCGCTGATGAGCATGAAGATAATATTTATGATTTACATCTATGGCTAGATATTAACAATATGAAACTTATAGCCGAGCATATTAATAAACTACTCATTGAAATAGATTCAGTCAACGAAGATAAATATAACAACAATTTTCTAGAATTAATGCTTGATCTTGAGGAGCTAAAAATAGATTTAGAAAAAGAGATTGCTCCTTTTCTAACTTCACAGTTTGCAGTATTTTCAGACACTACGCAGTACTTTGAAAAGAGCATGAAGCTTATAAGGCCTATTATAATAACTCCATATCATGGGGCAAGATTGAGCATCATTAGAACTCTTATGGCCAAGGAAGCTATGAGTGATTTAAGTGTTTCGTGTCTACTCTATGGACAAGAGGCCAAGTCTAATCAAATTAGCGTCTTGTCGGAAGGTCTCAACTTAAAAATATTCGAAATTGATATTCTAGGCACTAAATATCCAGCAGGGCCTGATCAATACTTTAACTTAATGAAAAGAATTTCAAATCAATTGGCCTCATGTCTAAAATAAGAAGCACTTTTAATGGCGCCGCTAGCAATTATGATGATAATGCTTTTCTTCAAAGTGAAATAGCAAATAGACTGGCTGAAAAATTGAAAGTCATTTCAATTAAGCCTCAAATAATAATTGATCTTGGTTCTGGTACTGGACTTCTTAGTAATAAAACAGCTGAAATATTTCCAAATGCAAATCTAATTTGTGTAGATTTTGCACAACAATCCCTTTTAAAAAATTCTCAAAACTTAAAGGTTTGTGCAAATGCCTACGAACTACCGTTTGCATCCAACAGCATTGACTTTATTGTTTCTAACTTAATGATGCAGTGGTGTCCTGATTTAAAAGCACTTTTTAATGAATGCTTTAGAGTTCTCAAGCCTGAGGGCTTAATTCTTTTCACTACCTTTGGGCCAGATACTCTAAAGGAGCTTAAACGGAGCTGGTCGGTAGTTGATAGTAGCGCACACGTTAATGATTTTATTGACATGCATGATATAGGCGACCAGATGCTTCAATCAGGCTTTCAAAGCCCAATAATGGAAATGGAGAATATAACCCTCACCTATGAAAAAGTGCTTGACTTAATGCATGACCTGAAATCAATTGGTGCGCAAAATGTAGATAGCCGATCAAAAGCGCTCACAGGGAAAACTAAATTTAAAAAAATGATAGAGATGTACGAAAGCTATCGCTCTGATGGAAAACTGCCAGCAACCTACGAAGTAATTTATGGACATGCCTGGAAAAACGAAAACAAGCTTGGCGCTATTTCACTGGAGAATTAAACCAGAATAGCGCTATCTAAACTAGCCAATTGAAAGCTCATCACCCACTTTAAGAATGTAATTTTTCGTCGATAACAAAATCGCATTTTGTCCAAAAAATGCACCATTTATCTCATCACTAAACCTCAGAGAAGTTAGCGTTGCTAAAGGCTCTTTTGGGTTATCAATTTTCCCATCATCTTGGTTAATCGTAATAATTTTGCAGCGCTTACAGGGCTTTCTTAGTCCAAAGCTATACCCACTTTGCTGGCATGAAAAATTTTGAGATGTTATTTTCTCAAGGTCTTCAATACCTTTGACAACAATATTAGGCCTAAAGCGATCCATTTTAGCCGCTTGAGAGCCATTATTAATGAGGCCTTTATTCAGCTTATCTAGAGACTCCCATGAAGTTATTAGATAGGGAAATTGATCCGAAAATGCACTCTGAGCCTCCATACCTTCAAGATACTTAGAGGGCACTGGGCGGAGTCCTTGACTGGCAAACCTCACAAGCCTCAGAGACTTACCTTTATACTGACCTAAGACGCTAGTTAGCCATAATGAAACATCATCACCCTCGTCATAGGCATCACAAATATCGCCCCAAACAGATGCCTTAATTGGCTCAGATTTAATTGAATCCAAAGGAATATTATGTTTAGTGTTATTCTTTGAGCTTAGCGTTAAAGCGCTTGAATCAATACTCACTTCGATCGTTGACATCGACTCGATTTCGCGCTGAGTAATAAATTCGTAATCAATAGTAGTTAACATCCATTCACGATCATACTGAAGACCGCGAAGCGCAGTCATTGACTCTTCTAGGGCAATACCTTTGAGTGATTTAACAGGATAGATAAATAGATCAGTAATTTGAACCATAAAGCCCCTGAATTTAGCTTACTGTTTTAACTTATAACCAGTGTTGAACATCCAGGCTATTATAGCAATACAAATACTTAAGAAAAGTAAAACCATTAGTAGGCTCACTCCGACTCCGACATCTGAAATTTCAAAGAAACTCCAACGGAACCCACTCACCAAATAAAGAACAGGGTTAAATAAAGTGACCTTCTGCCATACGGGTGGGAGCATACTGATTGAATAAAAACTTCCGCCTAAAAATACTAGTGGAGTAATAATTAAAAGTGGGATTATTTGAAGCTTTTCAAAGTTATCGGCCCATAAACCAATGATAAAGCCAAATAAACTAAATGCCACACAGGTCAAAACTAAAAAACTCAACATCCAGATTGGATGCGCAATATTCAAATCAACAAAGAGGTTAGCCGTAAGTAAAATGATAGTTGCCAAAATTAATGACTTAGTCGCAGCGGCTCCAACATAACCGATTAAAGTCTCATAGAATGAGACAGGGGCAGATAAAAGCTCATAAATCGTGCCTGTAAATTTTGGAAAAAAGATACCAAAAGATGCATTTGAGATGCTTTGGGTTAATACAGAGAGCATTGTCAGGCCCGGAACAATAAAAAGCCCATAAGAAATGCCATCAATATTTTCAATCCTTGAACCAATTGCTGAGCCAAAGACTACAAAATATAGAGCTGTTGATATTACTGGAGAGGCGACACTCTGAAAAAGTGTATTCCAGAAACGCATCATCTCGTTTAAATAAATTACTTTGATTGCCATTAAATTCATTATTTTTCCTTAACTAAGTCTACAAATATATCTTCAAGTGAGCTCTGAACAATTTTAAGGTCTTTTATATGCAATCCAGAATTTGTAATTTCCTGGAGTACCTCAGACATGTCAGTTTCTTCATCTTTAACAATATACGTGTATGAAATATGCATACCATCTTCAGAAATCTCAATATTGTGCTTATCAAGAGAAGAAGGTACTTTGGAAAGTGACTCTTTTAGCTCAACAATTAACTGCTTTTTTCCAAGAGTTTCCATCAAATGCGCTTTTTTCTCAACGAGTAAAAGTTCACCATTACTAATAACTCCGATCCTATCAGCTAACTCTTCAGCTTCCTCAATATAGTGAGTCGTCAAAATTATGGTAACGCCTTTAGATTTCAACACATTAACAATCTTCCATAAATCCTTGCGTAGCTCAACATCAACGCCCGCAGTAGGCTCATCGAGAAACAGTATTTTAGGGTTGTGAGAGAGTGCTTTAGCAATTAGAACTCGCCTCTTCATTCCTCCAGAAAGCATTCTAATTTCAGAATCTTTTTTATCAAAAAGAGATAAGTCTTTTAAGAGCTCTTCAAGATAAGCATCATCTCTCTTAGCTCCAAACAAACCCCTACTAAACCGAACTGTCCCCCAAACCGTATCAAATGATCCAAGAGTTAGCTCCTGTGGTACAAGGCCAATTATTGATCGTGTTTTTCTAAAATCTTTAATAATATCAAAGCCATCAACAGTGACTTCGCCAGAGGTTGGAGAAACGATTCCACATATTGTTGAAATTAAAGTTGTTTTGCCAGCTCCATTTGGACCCAAGAGTCCCAATATTTCGCCTGTATTTATGTCTAAATTAATACTTTTCAAAGCATTAAAGCCAGAATCATAAACTTTTGATAAATTCTTAATTGAAATAATTGTTTGCATTGATATCTAATCGGGGGAATCGAAAAAAGTATTTTAACCTTTCACTAAGAATGTATTGCCTTAAATATTGAAAACAGACTCTTGATAAATTGTCATAAATAGATCTAATCTTCAAGGCTATTTAAATCTCATTAAGCCAAGGCGGATTTGCACCTTTCTTCATAACAGTTAAGCTTGCAACTTGATTTGAAAAAGTGAGTGTTTTTTTAAGAGAAGCTTCATCCATCAAACTCAATTTATCTCTACTAAGAAGCCCTTGCTGTTCAAGACTAAACAGAAAACCTCCATTAAAACTATCGCCCGCAGCAATTGTATCGACAACTTCAACTTGGTTACTCTTGACATATACTTCTTTGCCACCATTAAAAATTACCTTTGATCCATTTCCACCTAATGTCAAGATAACTAATTTAACGCCATTCTTGAGCCACTCTTTGCTAACTTCTTTAAAATCCTGTGCACCAAAAAGGTAACGATAATCGTCTTCAGAAATTTTTATTATGTCAACTTTTGAAGTAAGTTTTTTGAAACGGTTTACGTAATCATTTTTAACCTCAATAAAATCAGGCCTGATATTTGCATCAAAATAAATTGGTAAATGGCCAGAGATTTGCTCAACTAACCACTGCCAGCTTGATCCACAAGGCTCCGCTTGAAGACTAATCCCTCCAACCAATAATGCTTTTGCCTTCATCACTCTACTCAAAAAAGGCTTTAAACTAGCCTTATCTAGCATTCGTCCAGCTGAATGTTCATCAACAAATGTATATTCTGCAATACCATTAACCACATCTGCATAGGCAAGAGTGGTTGGCCGGTTAGTTTTTATAATGAATTCTTCTCTGACATTAGAGTTTTTAAGGGAATCTTCTATTAGCTTTCCATAGTTATCATTTGACACAGCGCCAAAATAATAACTATTGGCACCTAAACGACCAAGAGCAATTGCAGAATTAAAGTTACTTCCACCGACATGAGGAGTATATTCAACCTCACCTAAAAAAGACACCATATCAATTAAAGATTCACCAGCACAAATTATCATGAAAAACTTATTTAAAGGTTACATTATAAAAATTGAATACTAAATATAGCAACAAGTAAGTCAACTAATTTTATACAAACAATCTAGATGGTTTTAATTAGTTAAATTAAACTCGTTTTCCATCTTTAAACATATGCACATTAGCTTCATCATAATCTAAAAACAATATTTCACCTTTTTTATGGGAGCCCATACCTTCGACTCTAACTGTAATTTGCTGATAATCTTCTGACTGCATATAATATAAGGTATCTGCACCTAGATTCTCTAAATGCTTCAAAGTACACTTTATTTTGCCCTTATTAGGAGAAAGTGAAATGTGTTCTGGCCTTACTCCATAAACCTCTGCACCACTTTTATCAACTATATCACCTCTTAAAAAATTCATAGTTGGAGACCCAATAAAGCCTGCAACAAATTCAGTTTTTGGATTATTGTAGAGTTCAGTGGGAGTATCAATTTGCTCAACCAACCCATTATTCAGAACAACAATTTTATCAGCAAGAGTCATAGCTTCAATTTGATCATGCGTTACATAAATTATTGTAGCACTAAGCTTTTCATGAAGCTCTGCAAGCTCAACTCTCATATCAGACCTTAAAGCTGCGTCTAAGTTAGATAGAGGCTCATCAAATAAAAAAACTTTAGGCTCCCTAATAATTGCCCTACCAATAGCAACTCGTTGTCGCTGCCCACCAGATAATTGTTTAGGAAGCCTCTCTAAATAATCATGAATTTGTAAGACTTCAGCCACCTTCGCAACGCGCTCTTTAATTTCACTTTTATTTACCTTTGCCAATTTAAGTCCAAAAGCTAAGTTATCAAAGACACTCATATGAGGATACAAAGCATAGGATTGAAATACCATAGCCAACTCTCTTTTAGATGGTGGCACATCATTCATTTCTTCACCATCAATCATTAAGAGTCCTGAACTTATATCCTCAAGACCAGCAATCATTCTTAGTAAAGTAGATTTACCTGAGCCAGATGGCCCCACAAAAACAACAAACTCTCCATCATGAATTTCAATATCAACACCCTTAATGACACTTACTTCATCAAAATTTTTATGTATTGATTCTAATTTAATTTCAGCCAAAATTACTCTCCTCGTATACGCCTAATAACATTTTAAAAATTAATCTGATATTGTTCTTTCATTGCTTGAATTTCTTTAATGACTCCATCAACAAAGTCTGGGTACTTTTGTGGAATATCTCCCCAAAGTTCTGAGTCTTTTGCAAAGCCAAGCTCACCACCTTCGACTAAAAAAGGAGTTAACATGCTCCATTTTGGCTCAACATATTCAAAAGTTACCTTATTAGTAATCACTTGACATAGAAAAATATACCAACTTGCAATAGCCTTTAATGAGAACTCAGGAGTCTCTCCTTTTGATAAATGCCACTCGATGACTGGCAATAAAAATATAGGGAACTTAGAGCCTCCATCCATGCAAATTCTTGACAAAGAGTCAGGTAAATTTTGATTTCCAAACCTTCTCTTAGTTGTAGATAAGTAATCTAAATAATTAATTGAAGGCTCTATTGGCAAAGATGAAATAATTTCTTTAACTTGTATTGAGTCAAAAAAATTAGACAACTCAGGGTCACTTAAAGCTTGATCATAAGTTTTATATCCTTGCAAAACACCAAGATAAGCAAGAGCAGTATGCCCCCCATTCAAGATACGAATTTTTGTATTTTCATAGGGCTCTATATCATCAACAATTTCAACTCCAACAGAACTTAGAGGGGGTTTTTTTCCAGAAAATTTATCTTCAATTACCCATTGAATGAAGTCTTCAGAGATAACTGAACAGTCTTCACTTCGACTAAAAGATTCTTGAATTTTTAGTAGCTCTTTGGCGTTAACTTTAGGTGTAATTCTATCAACCATACTAGATGGAAAACTGGTATTTTTTGAAACCCAATCTAATAAAACTTCATCGCCTAATTCATTTAAATACTGATTAAAGCAATGTTTTAACATAATGCCATTTTCTTGAATATTGTCACAGCACGCAATAGTTATTGGCAGACCATTACTTTCCATTCTTACTCTCAAACCTTTTGCAAGGGCCCCAAAAATAGTTAATGGTGTACCTCCATTTAGATCATTTTGAATATCTTTCGTTGTTATTTTTAATTGCTTATCTTTATCAAAATAATAACCACTTTCAGTAACCGTAGTTGTTACCAACTGAACATTGCTAGATGAAAAAAGATGTTGAATTTCTCTATCATCAATCTCCCAATCATATAACTCTATAATTGATTTTATCTCTTCATGCCTAGCTTCTCCAGCTGCAGAGACAGTCTTTAAGATATAGCTATTATTGGATTTTTTCAAATCCATAATTAATTTACTCTGCTCTTTCCTTAGATTGATTCCAGCAATACCCCAATTGTTTGAACTTGCGTTCTTTAAGATATTATTAAAATATACTGCTTGATGCGCCCTATGAAAATTTCCCACACCAATATGAATTACTCCAACCTTGCAGTTGGCAGGTTCAAAACTAGCTTTAACTAGAGAATTACTCTCATTTATGTTTTTTGTCATACCTTTATTCACTTATTAATCCTTTATATGCTGTCTTTCTGTATTCTCTTGGCGTCATACCTTTTAATTTAACAAACTGTCTATTAAAATTAGCAAGATTGTTATAGCCAGATGCAAAGGCTATAGTTGAAATATTTTTATCGGTTTCATAGAGCATAACGCATGCCCTTCCTAATCTAATTCTTGAGACAAATTCTGAAAATCGATTTCCTGTTGTTTTCATAAAGTATCTTGAGAATGCACTCTCACTCATATTTGCAATTTTTGCCGCCTCGACTAATGAAATGTTATTTCTGTAGTTATCTATTACATAATTCACAACTTCATTAATGCGATGTTGACTACTTGAAGATAAGCTAGGATTTAATTTAGTTAGTGATAACGTTACTTTTTCTGACCATTCATTAAGTTCATGAAGAAAATTTAAAAAATACAACAGTCTTTTCATACCCTGACTATCACGTATTAACTCTAAGTGTTTTTTGGCAAGTTCTGGATCATAATTCTTGAATTCAATGCCAGAGCGTGATGACTCTAAAAGATGATCTAATTCCACAAATTCAGGAAACGCTGTAAATGCCTTTTTCAATGTTTCGTGATTAAATTGAATCAACATATCTCTTAATGGGACTAGATTACTTGAACTCTCTTCAGTGACCCAATTATGTGGCAAGTTAGGTCCAGTCAAAAATAAAGATCCAGGTGAAAATTGTCCAACATAATCACCTACAAAAACCTTACCTGAAGTTTTTACAACTAAATGCAGCTCATACTCTTCATGCGCATGCCAGCGACAAAGCGCTGTGGGCCAGCCATGCTCTAAATACCGAATCGTCTCTACTTTATCAACGATTTCAAACTCTGGTTTTATTCTATCTATTATTGACATACTTTTCCTTAACTTAAAACATTGCCACCATCAACATTGATAGTTTGACCTGTAATATATTTAGATTGGTTAGAGGCTAGAAATAATACAACTCCAGTTACATCTGATGGAGTCCCAAACCGACCTAGTGGGACAGATTTTCCAATCTTTTTTTTCTTTTCTCCAATATCAAGATCCTCATATTTAGCAAATAATGTATCAACTTTATCCCACATTGGAGTATCAATAACGCCTGGCGCTACTGCATTCACCCTAATTCCTTTCTGCGCTAAAGCCAATGCGGCAGATTGCGTGTAACTTATTACTGCTGCCTTTGTAGCGCAATAATGAGAAACCAAAGCTTCCCCACGCCTACCCGCTTGACTTGAAAAATTAATAATCACACCTTTTTCATTTCGCGAAACTAAACTCTTAGCAACTCCCTGCATCATCGCAAACATAGCCCTAACATTCACCGCAAATAACTTATCAAACTGCTCAAGATCTGCCTCCAATAAAGGAGCCATATCAAAAATTGCAGCATTATTAATGAGTACATTGACTCCCAGTGAATCTGCCCATAAAAGGCACTCTTCAAGATGATTATCTTTAGAAAGGTCATAAGCTCTTAATTCTAAGCAAGCATTTGGGTGTAATTCTTCAAGGTCTTTACTAATTACTACATCAGTTCCTAGAACTGTAGCTCCAGATTTTAATGCAGACTTTACAATGTCAAATCCAATGCCTCCATTAGCGCCTGTAACAAGAATAATGGCTTCTGATAAATTAGGCCCTGAGTATTGTTTTTTATTCATCATTTCACAGCTCCAAATGTTAAGCCCTGAACTAGCTGTTTTTGACAGAACCACCCAAATACAATAATAGGTGCGCATGCAAGTGTTGAAGCGGCAGAAAGTTTTGCCCAAAATAATCCTTCTGGGCTTGAATATGAAGCAATCAACGCTGTCAAGGTGCCAGCATCTCCAGCAGTTAGATTAATTGCCCAAAATGCCTCATTCCAACATAAAACAATACTTAGAAGACCAGCTGAAGCAACACCACCCCAAGAAAGAGGGAGTACAATATGTCTTAATTCATCAAATGTGCTACACCCATCCATCCTACTAGCCTCAAGAATTTCACTTGGTATTTCCTTAAAATATGAAAATAATAGCCACATAATAATTGGTAAATTCATCATTGCAAAGATAATTATTAAAACAGTTTTGGTATCTAGCAAGCCAGCTGCATCAGCTAGTAAGTAAATAGGCATAAGAACACCAACAGCTGGAAGCATCTTGGTAGATAGCATCCAAAGTAAAATATCTTTCGTATATTTTCCAGGGAAAAATGCCATTGAATATGCGCTAGGCACAGCGATAATTAGCGCAAAAATTGTTGCACCAAAAGAAGTAATTAGCGAGTTAGTGGCATACTTAAAATAATCACTTCTTTCCTGGACAATTGAAAAATTTTCAAAAGTTGGCTCAAAAATGAAAAGTGGTGGAATGGAGATTGCTTGAAGCTCAGTTTTAAAACTCGTTAGAACCATCCAAAAAATAGGAAAAAAGAAAATTATAGCTAAAGTCCAGCAAGCCAATATCCTCGATTGGTGCTTTATTTTTTTCATATTTCTATAACTTATGTTCATTTAGCCATTCCCTTAGCAACTGTCTTAATTAAGAAATAAGCAATAATGTTAGCAACCACAATTGCAAAAACGCCTCCTGCGGAAGCAACGCCAACATCAAATTGAAGAAGTGCTTGAGTAAAAATTAAAAAAGTTGTATTTGTACTGTCATAACCGGGTCCACCACCGGTTGTCACAAAAATTTCTGCAAAAATTGAGAGATGAAAAATAGCCTGAATCATTACAACAACACCAATAGCTCTGCCCAAATGTGGCAAGGTTAGATAACGAAACTTTGACCAAAAGCCAGCACCTTCAAGTTCAGCAGCCTCAACCTGCTCTGTATCCATAGATTGGAGTGAAGTCATAAAAATAAGTAAAGCAAATGGAGTCCATTGCCAGCTCAACATAATAATAATTGACAATAAAGGAAAGTCTGATAAGAAGTCAACAACTGGCCAGCCAAAAATTCCACTGACGAATGCAAAAAGGCCATAAACCGGATTCATAAACATGTTCTTCCAAATCAACGCATTGACTGTCGGCATTATGAAAAAAGGAGATATTAGTAAAACCCTTACAATCCCTCGGCCTTTAAAGGTTTCTTGTAATAACAAAGCAATTCCTAGGCCTAAAATGACTGATATTGCAATAATACTTCCAACCAAAGTAATACTGTTTGTGACTGCGCTAAATAATGCTGGATCTGTTAAAAAGAAATCGTAATTCGAAAGCCCATTAAATCCATAGCGCTCTGGATAAAGCAAGTTGTAACGCATGAATGAAAAATATATTGTCATGCTTAGTGGGACAATCATCCACAGAAGAAGAAGAATGACACTTGGAGCTTGTAATGCTTTTGAAATGCTGAACTTCATCAAAAAAAACCCCAGTAGATATTAAAAAAAACGGGCCAGTTTTTATAGCAAAACTGACCCGTTTAAATGGTTATTACTCTCTAGTAGTAACCGGCCTTAATCATTTCTCTTTCTGCCGCTTTTTGCGATGCAGCAAGAGCATCTTCAACAGAAATCGTACCTGCCAAAGCAGCACTCATTTGTTGGCCTACAGCAGTACCAATAGCCTGAAACTCAGGAATTGATGCAAACTGAACACCTTGGTATGGTGTTGGTTCTTGCGTACTGTTTGAAGGATCAGCCGACAAAATAGCTTTCATTTCCGCTTCAGCAAAATTTGCTGCAGCTAGGAATTTCATATTTTTGTAAGTGCTTGAACGTGTGCCTGTAGGAACACTTCCCCAGCCCTTCTCTTCGCCTACAAGATTAATGTATTCTTTAGAAGTAGCCCACTCAACAAACTTAAGAGCATCATCAGATTGCTGTGTTCCAGCTGGAACAGCTAGAGCCCATGCCCATAACCAGTTAGCACCACGATGGGTTACAGCTACTGGACTTTGTGCATAAGCAATTACATCAGCAACTTTAGATTGACTTGGGTCTGATACAAAAGAAGCCGCAATAGTTGCATCAATCCACATACCACACTTACCTTCGTTAATCAAAGCTAGGATCTCATTAAAGCTATTACCTGATGATCCTGGAGGACCATAATGAGTTAATAAATCAACATAGAAATTAACTGCATGATTCCAAGCTGGTGAATCAAGCTGAGGTTTCCACTCTTCATCAAACCATCTCGCACCAAACGAGTTAGCCATTGTAGTTAAGAATGCCATATTGTCACCCCAACCTGGCTTACCACGAAGACAGATACCATAAACACCATTAGCTTTATCAGTCATTGCTGCTGCTGCGTCTTGGACGTGACCCCAAGTAGGGTTATCAGGCATACTCATACCAGCTGCATCTAACAAGTCCTTACGATACATAATCATAGAGCTCTCACCATAAAATGGTGCTGCATATAAGTTACCATTAGCTGATAATCCATTTCGCATTGCAGGTAGAAGATCGTCTACATCATAACTAGAGCCAAACTCTAAAGAATGTAACCAACCTTTTGCACCCCACATTGGAGCTTCATACATACCAATTGTCATAACATCAAACTGACCACCTTTAGTAGCAATGTCTGTTGTTACGCGTTGACGCAACGTACCCTCATCTAAAGTCACCCAGTTAACTTTAATTCCTGGATTATCTTTTTCAAAGTGTCCTGTTAGACTTTGCATAGTGATCATATGACCATTATTCACTGTAGCGACTGTTAACTCGCCAGCTTGAACAGCAGCAGAACTTGCAACAGCAAGAATCGCACTACCGGCCAAGATTTTTATATTTTTCTTCATTTATTTCTCCCTTCCATTATTTAACATAGCTGAAAACCCAGTTATGAAATTAGGAATATACACCTCAATATTATACAAATCTAATGTAAAAAAGCCTAAAACTAATACTATATTGTTTATATAATACTATTATGGCTCAAAGTGATACAAAAAACAATTACTTTCTAATAGATTATAGTTTAAAACCATTATGATACAAATTAGATTCAATACTGAATATTTCTATATTTATTGGTTGGATTAGTATCAGTAAAGAATTAGATCGTAAGTCTATTATAAAAGCCGAGAACCATTATTAATAGGTAGGTCATTTGTGGCCAAAACAACTGAGTTATCTTGGCGATAAAATCCTAGCACCAAACATTCACTCATAATAGGTCCCACTTGTTTTGGTTCAAAATTTACAACTGCCATAACTTGTTTACCTTGCAATTGATTCTTGGTATAAAGATCTGTAATTTGAGAGCTTGATTTTTTTAATCCAATTTCTACTCCAAAATCAACATGCAATATGAAGGCTGGATTTCTTGCTTCGGGAAAATCCTCAACCTCAACAATAGTGCCAATCCGTATGTCAACTTTTTCGAAATCTTTCCATGTAATTGTCATCTCAACCTTTATTCTTCGAGTAATTCATTAATGGCACGCTCAAGTTCAGCTGTAAAGTCAGGATCATTTCCAGGGTTTGCTGCACAGTGTCCCCATGGAGAATTAAATGGTCGAAAATCAGCACCATTTATATAGCCTGCTTCAATTTCATTATCTTCAGGTGGGAAGTAAAGATCATGCATACAGGGCATCAAGATAGTTTTGGCCTTAATAGCATTTAACGCCATCTCTATGTTTCCATTATATATTGGGCCAACACTGATATCACTAGTCTGCCAAGTATCAAGCTTACAAAGGAGATTATTGGCATCCCAATTCTTAGAATGATCTTCCTCCCAATCGACAAGTAAATCTTCTAAGGAGTCGTATCCAATCTCTTTATATAGAGAGTTACGATAAAAAGTTTGTGAAAATGCCCAACCTGCGTAAACTCTTGCAAATGCCTTAAGGCCAGCAACTGGAGGAGAAGAATAATCACCATTATTCCAATTTTGGTCCGCACAAAGTGCCGCCTTTACCCCTTCCAGAAATACATGATTATGAGGGGATGTTTTAGCTGAAGCACAAAAAGGCAAGATTGCTTTAACAAAATCAGGGTACTGTGCAGCCCATTGATAAGCCTGACAACCTGCCATTGACCAGCCAGTAACTAGCGCAATTTTCTCGACACCTAAATGCTCTTTTAATAGCTTGTACTGACAAGCAATATTATCCCAAAGAGAGATACGCGGGAATCTTGGGCCATCTTGAGGCGATTTTGAATTACTCGGTGAAGAGGAGAGTCCGTTTCCAAATAAGTTAATTGAAACAATAAAATGTTTTGCCGGATCAATTGCCCTACCTTCACCAAAAAAGCCTTCATTTCTTTGATGTGAGCCAGTGTAAAAAGTAGGCATAACAACAACATTATCGTTATCTTTATTCAGCTTTCCATAAGTTTTGTAAATTAAAAAGGCTGAATTTAACTCCTCTCCTGATAAAAGAGAAACATCACCTAGCTCAAACTTTTCATAATCCATCACAAAGTTTCATTATAGTTATAAGAAAATCATTAAGTTTTGCGCCTAACAATCTAAAGTATTGTCCCTCTCCCATTGAGTCAGATGGGAGGCATAACCACTCCACTCTGTATGCTTTAATTTTATATAAGCATCAATTATGCTGTCTCCAAGTCTTTCTCTAAGAACATCTGAGTCTTCAAGTAATCTAAGTGCATCAAGTAAATTACGCGGCAGTTGCTTATAGCCCTCGATGTCTTTTCCAAGCTCATACATATTTATATCAAGTGGATCCCCTGGGTCACGGTTGCCAGCAATGCCATCAAGGCCACAAGCAAGTATTGCTGCCTGCATTAAATAAGCATTTGCTGCGCCATCCATTAATCGTAATTCAAAACGACCTGAGTCTGGAACTCGAATCATATGAGTACGATTATTTCCACCATAAGTAATTGAGCTAGGAGACCACGTTGCACCAGAAACTGTTCTAGGAGCATTAATACGTTTATAGCTATTTACAGTTGGGTTAAAGATGGCAGTTAAGCGGTCTGCGCTATGCATAATCCCACCTAAAAACTGATACGCAAGAGTTGACAATCCTAGACCTCGGCTATCATTTTCACCATTAAATAAATTTTGAGAACCATCTAGATTCCATATTGAGACATGAGAGTGGCAGCCATTACCCGTAAGATGACTAAAAGGTTTTGGCATAAATGTTGCGCGCATGCCATGAAGCTCGGCGATTGATTTCACCATAAATTTAAAAAATACTTGGCGATCAGCAGTTTTTAGAGCATCATCAAAATCCCAGTTCATTTCAAATTGACCATTAGCATCTTCGTGATCATTTTGGTATGGGCCCCAACCTAACTCAATCATGCTGTCACAAATTTGCTTAATAACTGGATATTGGCGCATTAAGGCTTGCTGATCATAACAAGGTTTACTTTGAGTATCTTTCTCATCAGCAATATCAGTTCCATCTTCATTGATGAGATGATATTCACACTCAACTCCTGTTTTCATTCTAAAACCCTGCTTTTCAGCCTCTGCCAATTGCTTCTTTAATGCAACTCGCGGAGAAGCCTCAACAGGCTTACCATCCATCCATAAATCTGAGGCTAACCAAGCAATTTCTGGCTTCCAAGGCAACTGGATAAGACTATCAGGATCTGGAATAGCAAACATATCGGGATGTGCAGGCGTCATATCTAACCAGGCTGCAAATCCTGCAAAACCCGCTCCATCTTTTTGCATTCCATCAATGGCCCTTGCAGGAACCAACTTAGAACGCAAACTTCCAAAAAGATCTACAAAGCTAATAAGAAAATATTCAATACCTTTATCTGCAGCTACTTTACTAAGTTTAGTGGCCATAATTTCTCCTATTTATCCGTTATTATTTTTATTAAATTAGTAATTATATTCCGCCCTTACCTGGAATCCAATTAGTACCAGCTAGGGGAACGCCAGCCATCGCAGCTGCCTCCATAGTTAATGCTACCATATCCTCTGGCTCTAAATTATGCACATGACTCTTGCCGCATGCCCGGGCCAATGTTTGCAATTCAAGCGTAAGAACATTTATATAATTTGCAAGTCTGCGGCCACCTAGAATTGGATCTAATCTCTTTGCAAGCTCAGGGTCTTGAGTCGTAATGCCAGCTGGATCATTTCCCGCCTGATAGTCATCCCAAAAACCTGCTGCTGAACCTATCTCTTTATATTCATCATCAAATTCAGGGCTTTGGTCGCCCAGAGCAATTAATGCAGCAGTACCTATTGAAACTGCATCCGCACCCAAAGCTAAGGCCTTTGCAACATCTGCCCCACTTCGAATACCACCAGAAACGATCAGCTGTACCTTACGATGCATATCCATTTCTTGGAGAGCTTCAACAGCCATTCGAACTGCTGGAAGCGTCGGTATTCCAACGTGCTCAATGAAAACATCTTGTGTTGCTGCAGTTCCGCCTTGCATGCCATCAACAACAACAACGTCAGCGCCTGCCTTTACAGCAAGGGTGACATCATAAAAAACTCGCGTCGCTCCAACTTTGACATAGATCGGTTTTTCCCAGTTTGTTATTTCACGTAATTCCTGTATCTTGATTTCAAGATCATCTGGACCCGTCCAATCTGGATGACGACAAGCAGATCTCTGATCTATTCCTTCTGGAAGGTTTCGCATTTGTGCTACTCTAGGAGAAATTTTTTGCCCCAATAGCATGCCTCCGCCTCCCGGTTTTGCGCCCTGACCCAAAACAATTTCGATCGCATCAGCCTTCCTTAAGTCATCTGGATTCATCCCATATCTTGAAGGCAAGTATTGGTAAACTAAAGTTTTAGAATGCCCTCTTTCTTCTGGAGTCATTCCGCCATCCCCTGTAGTTGTGCTAGTGCCTGCTATAGTCGCGCCTCTTCCAAGCGACTCTTTGGCTTGAGCTGAAAGGGAGCCAAAGCTCATGCCTGCAATTGTGATTGGTGTTTTTAAATGAATAGGATTTTTTGCAAACCTATTACCTAAAATGACCTCAGTTGTGCATTTTTCTCTATAACCTTCTAATGGATAGCGAGAAGTTGAAGCACCAAGAAATACTAAATCGTCAAATGTAGGAATATCTCTTTTAGCACCAAATCCACGAATATCATAAATTCCTGTTTTAGCTGCACGCTGAATTTCCGCAATCACATGCCGAGGAAAAGTTGCAGACTCTATTAATGTTGGATTATCTTTGCTCATAATCTGATCTCCTTAGTAGTCATCGACTTGGTCAATGTCAAAATTATATAATTTGCGCGCAGAACCATAACGTCGAAATTCTTCAACACCATGAATCATTTTTGATTGGCTTAGTAATTGCTGAAGCTCTTTCTTATGCTCATCTCGCATCTCTTTTTCGATACAATCTGTACCTAGGCTTTTGACTTTACCTCGAACATAAATTTTGGCTTCATAAATTGAATCACCTAGAGCATCTCCAGCATCTCCACAAACGACTAAGCATCCAGATTGCGCCATAAATGCACTCATATGTCCAATATTACCACCAACAACAATATTTACACCTTTCATCGAAATTCCACATCGTGAACTTGAATCTCCCTCAATAACTAATAGTCCACCGTGTGCTGTTGCAGCAGCATATTGAGAGGCATTTCCAGTAACACGTACCTGGCCAGACATCATATTTTCAGCTAAACCTGGCCCAGCATTTCCATTAATTATTATATTGGCCTGTTGATTCATACCAGCGCAATAGTAGCCAACATGTCCATTAATTTCAACATCTACCTTTGTTGTAAGACCAACTGAAAGAGCATGCTTTCCAACAGTATTATTTACAGAAAATTTATCGCCGGAAGACCCTGCCTGCAATGCTTCATTAAGCTCTCTAATAGTGCTTTTTTCTAAATTAATTTCAGTCATTATTAACTCCTTTTCCAGCTATAAATCTGAGTTGGTTCAGGCTCCCATATGCGCGCATTTTCAGCGCCTGGCAAAGTTGCAATAGCACGATATTCAGAAGACATCGCAGCCCAATCATCAGTTTCTGCCATAATTGCTGGCTTACAACCAATTGGATCACGCATAACTGCAAAACCATCCCTGGTTCCAATTGCAAATGTATAGAATCCATCTAAATCCTCTATGGCATGATTCAAGGCTTGATCTAGATCGTCCCCCTCACTTAAGCGCCAGCTCAAATATCCAGCAGCAACTTCGCTATCATTATCGGTTTTGAAATGAACACCTTTTTTTCGTAAAGTTTCACGTAATCTGTTATGGTTTGATAAAGAGCCATTATGCACAAGACATAAATCCTGGCCTGTTGAGAAAGGGTGGGAGTGCTCTGTTGTAATTGCACTTTCTGTTGCCATTCTGGTATGACCAAGTGCATGAGTGCCAGTCATACTTTTAATATCAAACTGATCAATAAACTCAGCTGGGTTACCTTTACCTTTAAAGATCTCAATATTTGTTCCTGCACTTGTAATACTAAGATCACTCCAGTTATCTCTCATCCAAACTTGAACATCATCAATTTCAGAATCTAGACTTAAAACTGCATGATTGCGGGTTACTGTAATATCTCTTAAAGAAAAATGATTACTTATTGCAGCCTCTAAAGCACCCCAATCAAAGTCCTGGTGCTGAGCAAGGACAGTAATCTTACAGCCATTCTCTTGAGGATTACGATAAACGGCAATACCTGCGCTATCTGGCCCTCTCTCAGTCATCTCACTGAGCATTGGAGCTACAAGCGCACCTAATTGAGACTCTAGAGCTTGATTTTTAATAAAAAGTCCTACAATTCCACACATAAAAACTCCAAAAAATTATTATAGCCCCTGTATTCATGCATGACATGAACTCAAGGGCAATAGTTTAAATGAAAAAAAACGATTAACGCTTTTATCTATTATATTTTGATAAAAAATCTGGCTTAATAGAGCCTTAAAAACTCCTCAACTTCCCAGTTTGTAACAGCCTGATGATATCGATCCCACTCATCTTTCTTATAAGAGAAAAATTGAAGGAGCATTGAATCACCTAAAACTTCTCTTGCAAAATCATCCTCATTTAAAGCCTCAATTGCCTCTAAAAGATTACGAGGTAAAGATTTAATGTTTGCTTCCTTCATTTCTTCAGGGCTTAATGTATATAAGTTTATATTTAAAGGATCACCTGGATCAATCTTATTCTCAATTCCATCCAAAGCTGCAGCTGTTGTAAGTGCTAAGGATAGGTATGGATTCATGCACATGTCAGCAGCACGATTCTCGATACAAAACCGGTTTTGAGGGAGTCGAATCATGCAAGATCGATTATTATCTCCATAGGCCATTGTTGTCGGCGCCCATGTATAGACTCCTCCTTCAAATCCACCAACTATTGGAACCAAACCGTTATATGAGTTTACCGTTGAACAAGCAATAGCAGTAATTTCTGTTGCATGCTTTAGCAATCCACCAACTACATGATAAGCTGTATCAGAGAATTTTCCATCCTTACCTTCAAAAACATTTTTGTTATCCGAGTTACTCGTCATACTAAAATTAATATGCGCTCCAGACCTCCAATCACCAATCGTTGGCTTTGGCATAAAGGTAATAAACATCCCATACTTTTTAGCAACCTCTTTAAGAAGAACCCTTAAGAAAACTAATCGATCTGCCATCTGAAGAATATCTGTATAAGTGAAGTCAAGCTCAAACTGTGAGTAGGCGCCCTCACAAACCACATCCTTCATATCCCAGCCTAAATCATTAACAGTATCAATTAATTCTTTGAGGAATTCCATTGAGTCAATTGAATACTCAACATCGTATCCAAAAGCTTGTCTGCGAGGACGTAAGCCGTCACCTGGTAATGGGTCATCATCAAAAGCCTTAACAGGCTGACCATCTTCCCATCGCATCGCAATAAATTCTGGCTCAATACCACAAAAGGCTTTGTAACCAGCGTCATCTGCTTTTTGTACTGCTCTTTTAAGAGTTTGACGAGGGCACAAATTATAAGGCTTACCTTCCCACCATAAATCTGAAAAAACCCATACACACGTCTTATCCCATGGACAAATTACCAAGCTATCTAAATCAGGTACAGGGATTTGATCTGAGTCATTAGGCCCTAGTTCAGGAACAAAAGAAACTGAATGAACCGCAAATTGAGGGCCCTTTCCTGCACACAATGCCTCAAACTCCTTCATAGGAATTGGCTTTGTTTTAGGAAGGCCGAGCATGTCAATCCAACACGACAGAATGTACTTTACGCCTGCTTTTTCTAATCGAGCTTTTTCCTCTGCAACACGTTTCTTTGATGGCAGGGCATCTGCCATTGTTGTGTGATAAATCTTTGCCATATTCTTCTCCTTATTTATGAATTTATTAAATATTTATAATTTTTCTTGCGATTTTAATAAAAATTGATTTTTATATGTTGCCAGGCCTTTCATTACCTCAACATCCTTTATATCGCCGTTATTAAAACAATGCTCATCTAGAAACCTAGTAAGGGTCTCATCTCCTTCAGAGGCAATTTCTACTAAAAGATCATATCGACCTGTGACCCAGATAATAAAGACTATTTCATTGCAATCTTGAAGACGTTTAGCAACCTCAGTAGGGCTAGAAGTTGAAGCAACTTTTATTCCAAGCATCGAATCTGTTGCATAATTTATAGCAGAGCGATCTACCAATGCTTTGATTTGCAAGACACCTGCATCTTTCATGCGATTCACGCGATTCCTAACAGTCCCTTCAGAGATTTCCAGTGACTTAGCAATTTCGTTAAATGGCTTTCGTCCATCAATCTCAAGCATATCAATGATTCGTTGATTCAATTTATCTTTTAGCGTATCCCTGGTTGGAACACGCGGAAGTTGATCGCTATCATTACTATCATTAGATTGACTTAGGTGCACTATACGATTACTTGAATTACTCATTTAAATCCTAGTTTTGAGGCATGTCTTCTGGATCTATTCCAGGCACAAAAGTAATTCCTGCTTGTTGCTTCCAGTCATGAGGATAAGCAGCATAGAATATTACGCATTTTTCATCACACTCATAAGCTATAGAGTTATCTTTAGGGATATAAAGGACATCACCTGGATTGCAGTTATAAGACTCGCCATCACACGTTAATCTAAACGTCCCCTCCATACAATAAATAATCTCATCGCATGTTAACTCCCATGGCACAGATACTTGGTTTAAAAAATTCAAACCGCCGCACATCGTATCACTAACTGCACTAGTAACAAAAGGCTTGATATAGCTTTGTCCTGGCTCTAAAGTGTGTAAACGGTGCTCAATGTCACCAAATTTATATAGTTGTGGTTTATTACTCATTTTTATCCTTTTTTAAGTTAAGTTAAGTTTTTCATTAAGTTCTACGACATATCCATCTGGATCTTCAATAAATGCAAGTATTCGAGTTCCAGCATTCATAGGTTTAGCTGGACTAATGATTTTGGCGCCTCCAGCTTCTAGGTCTTCAACAGCTTTGTATACATCTGGCGTTTCAATGCAAATGTGCCCCCATCCATTACCTTTGTCATAGTGCTCTTCTTGATCCCAGTTATGGGTTAGCTCCAGTGCAGGAAATTCAATTTCAGGACCATAACCTACAAATGCATTTGTAAATCTTCCCCCCGGGTAATCAGTTCGCCTTAGCACTTGCATACCTAAAATGTCGCAATAAAAATGAAGTGACTTTTCTAAGTCAAGAACTCTCATCATCGTATGTGCTAATCTAAAGTCACTATTAAAACTTGTATCGGTCATTAAATTCTCCTTTATGTATTATTTTTTGGTGGGTTAGTAACGGCTTCTGCAATCATTTCTTGAAAAGCGCGAACACTATCTTCCCAGTGAGGTGACAACATACCACCATCTTTTGAAACTGGAGACGCTCTCCCAAGCTGCATCCTTTCACAAATTGCATGATCTTCTTTGTGAACATCCCACCATAGCTTTTTCATTTCATCAACCTCTTTAATTGAAACGCTCTCGCCTTCTGTGGTGTAGATAACCCTTTTTTGGTGCGTATGACCTTCATCAACTGGAACATTCAAATAGACTCCAATTTGATCCGGAGCATAACGACCAATTATAAAATTTGGAAAAAGAGTTAAGTATCTTGAACTTACAGACAAACTCCCCTTTACCTTATCATCATCATCTAGATCAATAGCGCTTCCTAGGCAAACGCCATCAACAATTGTGTAATGATCCTCAAGAGGCTGATTTGTTGTTGTTCGATGGACAAATTGAACATGGTAAGGCTCTATAAAATTTTCCATAAGAAATTTCCAGTTCGTAGAAATCTCACCAAAATCCAAAGTAGCTACAGGCTTCACTTTTTGAAAATCTATATCACTAAAATTTTGAATAAGAGGAGCTGCATAATCCTCAAAATTGGCAGCATTGCCACTTAAATTAATAAAAATCCAATCTTGCCAAATAGCTATTTTTATTGATTTAAGATTATGATTTGACATTTCAAAGCCTTCTGGCTGATGCTCTTTGCCACCAAAGAACGGCGTAGCACAAAGATCACCATCAAGACTGTACGTCCATGCATGATAGGGGCAAGATAACATCTTGCCAACATTCATTGGCTCATCAACTAACTTCAAACATCGATGAGAGCATGCATTATGGAAAGCTGAAATTTTTCCTTCATTATTTTTAATTAAGACTACTGGCTGACCAGCAACCATAATTGGTCTTGCATCCCCTGGCTCATTTAGCTCATGGGCAAAACCTACAAAAACCCAATTATCGGTAAACACGGTATCGCACTCAGTGCGAAAAAAATCAGCACTAGTATAGGCAGATGAGGGCAGTCCATGCTTAAGCTTGCCTTTCTCAAAAAAAGATGACATGTCAAGTTTATTAATTGTAATACCTCAAAAAATAAATGAAACAAATGATAATGAGAAAAATTATAAACCTAATTATTACATTAAATGTAATAAATTAAAGAATAAGTTACCAATACAGCTATTTATTCGATTAAAAATAATTAATATGTAATAATCATAAAAATTATTTACTGTTAACATTCGTATTAATTTGGTATGATTTGTAACTTTCATTAACACTTTTAATCAGGAGAGGATGCAATATGGGCATTAAAGGAAGTGACTTCGAGGTTGAATTGAAAGGATATTCAGGGCATGGATTAATCCACTCAAAAGATGTTGATGATGAAATTACACGTATTGGTCCTGGATCGCCAGCAGGTGAATACCTTAGAAGATACTGGCAGCCAGTTTTTATCTCTTCTGAACTCGATGATCTTCCTGTGTCAATAAAAATTCTGGGTGAAGAGCTTGTTCTATTTCGAGACAAAAGCAATCAATTAGGATTGGTTCATAAACAATGCCCTCATAGGCAAGCTTCTCTTGAATTTGGTATTTGTCAAGAAACAGGAATTCAATGTTGCTATCATGGATGGCACTTTGACATTGATGGAACATTATTAGATGTTCCTGGCCAGCCTGTACATGTAGCTGACATTATTAAACAGAGGGTTCGACTTGGCGCCTATCCGACTGTTGAATTTAAAGGTTTAATTTTTGCCTATCTTGGGCCAATTGATGAAAAACCCGAATTCCCAATGTATGACAGCCTAAATTTTAAAGATATGGAAATGGTGCCCTATAAAGCACCCTTCAATTGCAACTGGCTTCAGGTTTTGGATGCTATAGTTGATCCAATTCACACCTCTTTCCTTCATTCAAATATGAGTCGACAACAGTTTTCAGAAGGCTTTGGAGAAGTTGGGCAGATTGATTTTTTTGAGCGTGATAGTTGGATTTTAGGCTGCAATACCAGGAGAGTTGGTGACAATATTTGGTTTAGGATTAACGAAGTTGTTTTGCCAAACTTTACTCAAGCAGGTGCAGCTTTTGCTGCAGATGGAACAAAGCAAATACACTATGGCAGAAGTTCATTTACACGATGGGTTGTTCCAATCGACGATGAAACAACTATCTGCTATGCCTGGGCTAATTTTGGGGAGAGAGGAGATCCACAGGAATTTAACACTCCAGAGGGTCCTGAACTAATTGAACAGGGTGAAATTTTTGATCGCCCCTACAAAGAACGTCAAAGATTTCCTGCAGACCGAGAAGCATGCGAAGGAATGGGTCCAATAAATATCCATAAAAATGAAAATTTATTACCCAGTGATCAAGGAGTTGCAATGATGCGTCAGAGAATTAGAGAGCAAATAAAAACTGTTGCCTCTGGCAAAAAACCTTATCTAGCAAGTGGCATTAATGGATTGCCAGTTCCAACTTACGGGGGTGATTCTGTCCTTAATATTCCAGCAAGTAATATGGAAGACAATTCCTTCTTAAGTAAACTTGCACATGAATTCGTTCAAATTCAATTTGAAGTCGACGGAAAGGTTGAAGAAGAGAGAGTTAAAATAGTTACGAAAAAATTAAAAGAAATACAATCGAGAGAAACTTCAAATACCAATAAATAAATACCTATGGCAAGTGATAATAAAATTAGAGTTCATTTTAAGAGTAATCATGCTGACCCTGATTCATTCCCACCAACTATTGAAGGGGAAAGTGTTTTTGCTATTACCAAAGAAAGGTTTGATAATGCAATTGAAAGCTACCCTGATTTAAAAAACAAAATTGAGCCAATTTTTGATTGGGATTTAGAGAACTTTTATGAATCCATGAAGACTGCTGAGGTTCTTGTGTGCTGGGATTTTCCTACTGAGAATCTTGCTGAAATTGCGCCTAAACTTCGATGGATTCATATTATTGGTGCAGGGGTAGAACATTTATGTCCAATGGACTGGGTGCCAGAACACGTTTCAGTTGTTAATAATCGAGGCGTGCACTCAGCAAAAGCAGGGGAGTTTGGTTTAATGAGTGTGCTAATGCTGCATACGCATATCCCTGAAATCATTCAAAATCAACAAAACAAGCATTGGGAATCTCTCTATTCATCTCCAATATTAGGTAAGACATTGCTGGTTATAGGTACAGGCAATATAGGACATGCTGCTGCAAAAAAATGCAAATTATTGGGCATGAAAGTAATTGGGGTAAGTCGTCATGGGATGCCTTTAGAAGGCGTCGATCAAATGGTTAAGGTAGATAAATTAGATGAAGTACTCCCTGTAGCTGATTACATTTTTATGTCTACACCGAATACAACTGAAACATTTAATTTATTAGATAAAAGGCGTCAATCATTAATGAAGCCAGGAGTAGGTATTGTTAATGTTGGAAGGGCTGCCACAATGGACTATGACGCTCTTGTAGAGAACTTAAATTCTGGTCACATCAAGGCTGCTATTATTGATGTTTTTGATCCTGAGCCACTCCCTTCAAATTCAATATTATGGGACACACCGAACTTAATGGTTATGCCGCATATATCTGCTGATGATGGTGATACATATATTCCTCTAACGCTTGAGCTCGTTCTAATGAATATGCAAAGATACATTGCTGATGAAAAATTAAATAATTTAATAAACCCTGATCTAGGATATTAAAGATTTAAATAATATTTTTTATAGTGCTGGGCTGCTTTTTTTGCAGTAGCCATTAGACTATCATTGGGATTTGCAATTGACTGTTCAAATGATAGGTCTTTAGAAATAATACTAAATACCTTGTCGATATCATATTTATTTTCAAGTATTTCATCATCCTCTGCACTACCAGCAATGACAAAGATACTGCATTTATACTTTCTTGCATAATCAATTACTCCCATTGGAGCTTTACCTCTAAGACTTTGACTATCAAACCTACCTTCGCCTGTTATTACAAGATCTGTAGTTGATAGATGTTGCTCAAAATTAAGTTTTTCAAGAATAATTTGTACTCCACTTTTTTGATCCGCCTTTAAAAAAGCAAGAAAACCATAACCTATGCCACCTGCTGAACCTGCCCCTGGCTGCATTGAGAGGTTATTATTTAATTTACTGGAAGCGATTCTAGAGTAATGACTCAATAGATTATCTAATTGATTAATCATCTTTTCATTAGCACCTTTTTGAGATCCAAAAATAACTGATGCGCCTTGCTGTCCAATGAGAGGATTGTCCACATCGCATGCAATCTCAAAACTGACTCCTTTGAGGCGTGAGTCGATAGAAGTAATATTAATATCTGAAAGTGTATTTAAACTTTCTACACCTCCAGTGAGTTCCTTACCAAAAGAATCTACAAATTGGATTCCAATTGCTTGCAAAAAACCCATCCCTCCATCATTTGTTGCACTCCCTCCTAAACCAATAATAATATGCTCAGCACCTTCATCAATTGCAGCAAGTATGAGCTCACCAACTCCAAAACTAGAAGTATTCATTGGATTTCTTTTTTTAAGTGGAACTAGGTGCAAGCCACAAGCTTCAGCAATTTCGATTACTGCTGTTTTTGAATTGCCGAGCATACCCCACTTGGCATTGATATGTTCTCCTAGAGGGCCTGACACTTTCGTTGAAAAATACTTACCTTGAGTAGCAGTAACTAAGACATCAACTGTTCCCTCTCCACCATCAGCAATTGGTAATTTTAAAATATTAGCATCTGGAAAAATACCTAAAAAACCTTCCTCAATTGCATTTGCTGCATCAGAAGCTGTTAAGGTTTCTTTAAAAGAATCAGGTGCAATTAATATCTTCATATTTTACTTCTTTAACTTAATTGTATTTTTTGCCCCACCTCTCAAGTGAGATTGTTGCAGTAAAAATAATAAACATACCAAGCCACTGATTCATGCCCAGCATATCTTGAAGAAGAATTACACCTAAAATAATAGTAAAAATAGGCTCTAAGTACATCACATTTGAGGTTCGTACGGGTCCAATAATTGATATTGACCTAAAGAAAAAGTAAATACCTCCAGTCATCCCCATTGCTGAAAGAATACTCCAAAGTAACATCTCTGAAGATACTGAAGCTATAGGCTCTAAAGTGACTATAAAATATATCAACACAAAAACTACTGAAGGCAATACCATAATATATTGAATTAGGCCCCATCCTGATTCTACACTTTTATGGCGAGATAAAATATTTACAGTAACCTGGGCAAGAGAAGCAATAAGGCCCCAAAAAACGCCCCATAAATTCCAATTACTTGAATCTCCTTGAACTAAAATCCAAATGCCAAATAATGACACAAGAAGTGCGGCAGCTGATAAAAAATCAATAGATCTGCTCTTAAGTATTGAGTTAACAAAAAAGGTAATAATTGGGAAAGTATAAATCACTACTACGGCTAAACTTAATGGAATCAAGCTTATTGAATACATATACGATGCAATAAAAATTGCTTGAAAAATACTAATTAGTATTAGTCTAATGTGTGTTGCCTTGCTTTTAATTTTCTTAGGTGATTTATTTAAAATACTTGCAAAAATAAAAGTACTAACATAGCGAACAGAAAGAAGAAGAAATACGCCTCCTCCAACACCATAGAAATAGGGAGCAGTAGTGGCTGCAAGAGAGAAAAAGAAGGCAGATAAAATTGCTGTAAAAATACTTGAAAATATCTTATTACTCATTGTGGATTTGGCCTGGATTATCTGTTGTGATAGATTGTACTCTCCAGCTAATCAATTTATTAGCAATATCAATATCATCAATTATCCATGAGTGGTATTCAAAACCAGCATCCATAATTCGGTCAATTAAAGTTTTTGAGTTTTCATTATCTGAACTGAGGCCATCGGCCTTAATATCATTCAGTACATCTAATATTTTATTTAAGTCATAGTTCGGCTCATATGCATATAACCAGTAAGCCTTATAATTAGGTGCTGCTGATTTAAAAGTCTTAATAACTCTCTCATCAAATGAAATAATCACAGCTTGCTCGGTATGTATTTCAGATTGAGAAAGCTCTTTAATTAGGGGCTTTATAATCTCAATACCGCACTTTATCTCTATAAATATTTTTTTACCAGAAGGTAACACTTTAAGCACTTCAGCTAAAGTAGGAATTTTTACTTTTAAATTATTAGAAATTTTATGAGATAAGTTGAGTTGCTTTAACTCTTCAAGGGTTGAGTCTTTAACAATTAATTTTTGATTACAGACTCTTTGAGTATCATCATCATGAATACAAACAATGGCGCCATCCTTGGTAAGATGGAAATCACCTTCTATTCCATCCACTCCTTTATCCCAAGAGGCATTGAAAGCTGGTAAAGAATTTTCTGGTAGATCAAATGAAATACCTCGATGTGCAATAATCATTGAGATATTCTACATAAAAATTTAGTAGTCTTTTTTTAAAAAACTTAGAATAGTGAAACAGATAGCTCCATCCAGAAACTTGGCATCAAGCCAACGACTAGAATAAGAATACCATTGATAGAAAGCACAACCTTCATATCTAACGGAGCAGAAACCAGTATCTCTTTATCTACATCATCAAAATACATTGTTTTAATAATTTGCAGATAATAGTAAGCACTTATTACAGCAAAGATTACCGCTGTTATAGCAAGAATTACATAGCCCTCTGCAACCACTTGCTGAAGAATAAATAATTTAGAATAAAAACCAATAAAGGGTGGAACACCGGCCATTGAAAGCATAACCACCAACATAATTAATGCAAACCATGGGGAATGTTTACTCAAACCTTGAAAATCAGAAATTTGATCAGCCTCAAATCCCTTCCTATTTAGAACAATAATTGAACCAAAGGCCGCTAAACTCATCAAGATATAAGCCAGCACATAAAAGACTGCAGCGCCATAACCATCTACCACTCCTGTAACAAAACCTAGTAACACAAAACCAATATGGGATATTGTTGAGTAAGCAAGCATTCGTTTGATATTAGTTTGAGTTAATGCAACTAATGATCCTATTGCAATTGAGAGGACAGCTAAGATCATAAATAAATCTGCCCAGTAATGCTGAAGCTCTCCTAAACCATCAATTAACAATCGAATCAGTAATGCGATCGCGGCAATTTTTGGCACAGTTGATAAAAACATAGTAACTGAAGTTGGTGATCCTTGATATACATCTGGAACCCACATATGAAAAGGCACAGCTCCAAGTTTGAAAGCAATGCCAATGACTAAGAAAACTAAACCAAAATTAAGAATTAATGTTTGCTGAGAGCCCAAAGTTGAGGCACTTGCAAAACTTGATATCTGGGAAATATCCAGGCTTCCACTTATTCCATAAATCATGGACATTCCATAAAGCAATAATCCCGAAGCAATAGCGCCCAGAACAAAGTATTTAAGGGCAGCCTCAATAGCACTAGCTCTGTCTCTTGCTGTCGCAATAAGTGCATACAACGATAGTGACATTATTTCTAAACCCAAGTACAAAGTAAGGAGGCTATGTCCAGAAACCATTACCATCATTCCCAGTATTGACATCATTGCCAGAATAAAATACTCATTTCTTAAAAGCTCATGCGCCTTAAGATAATGACGAGTATAGACAAGGGCAATAATTGCAAACCCAAGTATGAAAACTTTAAAAGTTGAGCCTAAAGAATCAAGAACAAATGTACCAGAAAAAATCGTTGCATTCTCGCCAATTAAATTAAACGCCAAGAAACCTGTTATTAGAAGTGCAAACTGCGTCAAGTAATAAGTAAATTGCTTTAAACGTTGGCTTACAAAAAGGTCAAATAATAATATAAGTGAAATTGCAAATAATAAAAACAACTCTGGCAAAGCAAAGAGAAGTTCTGCAACATTAAAATTAAAGTTCATCATAATAAAACTGGTAGTTTAGTTGTAAGTGCTTGCTCAAGAAGATTAACAATGGAAGCATGCATTACCTCAATTACTGGCTGTGGGTATAAACCCATCCATAATACAGCAATAGCTAAAATAGCTAAGATTCCAAATTCCCTAGAATTGATATCGCTCAAAGTGCTTACCTCTGGGTTAGTTATCTCCCCCCAAAAAACACGCTTAACCATCCACAATGTATAGGCAGCACCAATGATCAAAGTCATTGAAGCCAAAAATGCAAACCAAAAATTAGCTTGTAAAGCTCCAAGAATAACCATAAACTCCCCGACAAAACCTGAAGTTCCAGGAAGGCCAGCATTTGCCATTGCAAATAGAACAGCAAAACCTGTAAATTTAGGCATTGAGTTTACAACCCCTCCATAGGTAGATATTTCTCTTGAGTGAAGTCTGTCATAAAGCACGCCAACAACTAAGAACATTGCTGCAGAAATAAATCCATGAGAAATCATTTGAATCATTGCACCTTCTAAGCCAAGATAAGCACTCTCAATACTTGCGCCACTAATAGAAATTAGCTCACCATTTGATCCCATTTTCATAATAGAAAATAACGCAAAAACACCTAAAGTAACAAAGCCCATATGGGAAATTGACGAGTAGGCAATCAATTTTTTCATATCTTTTTGAACCAGCGCTACAAAACCAATATAAACAATTGCGATCAAAGAGAGAACGATTACTACAGTTGCAAATGATGATGATGCATCCGGCGTGATAGGCAGTGAGAAGCGGAAAAATCCGTAACCACCCATCTTTAACATTATAGCTGCCAAGATTACAGAGCCACCTGTTGGTGCTTGGACGTGAGCATCTGGAAGCCATGTATGGACAGGAAACATAGGTACCTTTACCGCGAAAGCAAGGAAGAAAGCCCAAAATATCCAACTCTGCTGAGCCATAGTAAGCGGCAAGGTGTACATTTCAGAAATTGCGAATGAGCCACTTAAATTGTACATATAAATAAGTGAAACCAGCATAAATACTGACCCTAGAAAAGTGTATAAAAAGAATTTAATCGAGGCATAGACACGATTTTGACCACCCCAGACACCAATAATTAAAAGCATTGGTATTAGTGATGACTCCCAAAAAACATAAAACAACATGGAGTCCATTGACGAAAAAACACCAATAATGAGGCCTTCCATGATTAAAAAAGCTGCCATATAATCTGCCACTCTATTCTTGATAACTTCCCACCCAGCAACAATTACTAATATTGTTGAAAAGGTGGTAAGAATAATTAGTGGCATTGATATTCCGTCAACACCTAGATGGTAAAAAATATTAAATTGAGTAATCCAACTGACCTTTTCTACAAACTGCATTGAGGAGGTTGAAGTGTCAAAATCTAAAAATAAATTTATTGATAAGACGAAAACAATCACAGAAATACCAGCGCTTACCCAGCGGGCAAGTTGAGCTCTATTGTTTCCTATAAATAGGACTGAGCCAGCCCCTAATATAGGAAGCCAAATTAAAATACTTAGTAATGAATCCATACTATTACCTTAACTAAAAAATGAATAATCTGAGGCAATAAGAACCCACCCCAAAACAAACATCAAACTAATGATCATAAAAAATGCATAGTGATAAACATACCCAGTTTGAACTGGTCGAATAAAAGCGCCTACGTAACGAGCGAATCTAGCACTCCCATTAACCAAAAGCTGATCAATGATTGCCATATCTGAAATTTTCCACAACAGATTACCAATTTTCAGTGATCCACGAACAAAGACAATTTCATTAAATCGATCAAAACCATACAAAGAATTCAACACATAATTAATACGTTTGAATTTACTCTGAATTAGGTCTGCCCAGTCAGTTCGATATATGCAGAAAACCCATGCTGTCAAACCACCACCAACCATCATCCAGAATGGAAGTGTCATGACTGAATGCGTTATTAAAGAGAACGCTGAATGAAAGTGATCCTCAAGTTTTGAAACGGCAAGATGAGAAGAATCAATAAATATTCCATTTTCTAGCCACCCACCAAAAAGCATCGGCTCAATTGTAAAATACCCAATCAATACAGATGGTATCGCTAGTAATATTAAAGGAACCGTAATTGATGGAGCTGTCTCATGAACATGCTCTTCGGTATGACTATCAAGCCTTGACTCACCATGAAACACTAAAAATAATAGTCGTAAACTATAAAAAGCAGTAATGAACACACCCAGCACAACTGCAAAATAAACCCACCCAGCAAAAGGTAGGTCCGAATAATGAACGGCCTCAATTATCATATCTTTTGAATAAAACCCTGCGAAGCCAGGAAAGCCGATCAGAGCTAAAGTACCTAAAAGAGAAGTAACATAGGTTATTGGCATTTTCTTTCTTAGGCCGCCCATTTTTCGAATATCTTGTTCATGATGAAGTGCAACAATTACTGATCCAGCTGCTAAAAAAAGCAAAGCTTTGAAGAAGGCGTGAGTCATTAAGTGAAAAATTGCAACTGAGTAGGCGCTTACTCCTAGAGCAACAGTCATATAGCCAAGCTGAGAGAGTGTGGAATAAGCAACAACTTTCTTTATATCATTTTGAACAATACCTAGTAAGCCCATAAATAGGGCTGTTATGGCTCCTATTACCATGACTACTGTTAGTGCAACATCACTTAACTCAAATAAGGGTGACATTCTGGAAACCATAAAGATACCAGCCGTTACCATTGTTGCCGCATGAATCAACGCAGAGATTGGAGTAGGGCCTTCCATTGAGCCAGGCAGCCAAACATGCAGAGGAACCTGTGCTGATTTGCCCATTGCTCCTACAAAAAGTAGAAGGCAGACTACCGTTATAGCAGAGACGCCTCCAAATAAAGTTTGTCCAATAATTTGATCTTTTTGACTGAATGTTTCAGCGTAATCTAAAGTACCAAAAAACATCAGGACCATTGCAATTCCTAAAAGAAAACCAAAGTCACCAACCCGGTTCACGAGAAAAGCTTTTAAGTTAGCCTGAACTGCTGATTCCTTATGGTGCCAAAATCCAATTAAAAGATATGAAACCAGACCAACAGCCTCCCAACCAAAGAATAGCTGCATAAAGTTATTTGCAATTACAAGTGTAAACATTGCAAAAGTAAATAGGGATATATAGCTAAAAAATTTAGTATATCCCTTATCATCATGCATATAGCCTATAGTGTAGATGTGCACCATTAGTGAAACAAATGAAACCACCACCAACATCAGAGCGGTCAAGTTATCAACTAAAAAGCCGACACTAATATTGAGTCCTCCAATTTGCATCCATGTATAGATGTTCTGATTAAAAATTTCACCATCATTTAGAACGTGATGATTAAAAACATAAAGTGATAGTGCGGTAGAGATTGCTACCCCTAAAATCGTAATTGAATGCGAAGCTTTTCGTCCGAGTCTATTCCCAGCAAGCCCAACTATGATTGAACCAATTAGGGGCGCTAGTACAATTGTAGAATAAATATTAAGCATAGCTACCCTTTCAACGTATTAGTTGCATCAATATCAATCGAGCCACGACTTCTAAACATCAGCGTGAGGATTGCAAGACCTATAGCCACTTCAGCAGCAGCAACTGTCAAAATAAAGAATACAAATATTTGTCCAGCAAGATCGCCGCCATAATATGAAAAGGCAATAAAATTAGTATTAACTGCTGCCAAAATTAACTCGACACACATCAAAAGCATAATGATATTAGTTCTGTTAATAAAGATTCCAGCTAGACCGATACAAAAAACTATTGAGCTCAGAATTAGGTAATCAGATAGTGCTATCATTTTGACTCCTTTGCTGACTTTGGCTTAATAGAGGCCATTCTCATTCTATCTTTTGCCTGAACATTAATTTGTTCTGAAATATCTTGCTTTTTGCTTCTAGATTCATTTCGATGAACAAGAGTAATGGCTGCAATAATTGCGATTAAAAGAAGTATTGCTGCTAATTCAAAAGGGTACACATAAACTGTATAAAGCTGCTCTGCAATGGCAGTAATATTGCTATATGAAGCGTCATGCTTTTCTGGAACACCAGTCATTGCTAGATCAAACTGACCAGCATTAAGGACTAGCACCATTTGCGCAATCACAATTATAGATACAAAAATTCCCAATGGCAGATAGCGCGTGAACTGAGCTCGAAGAGTAGATTTATCGGTATCAAGCATTTTAATAACGAACATAAATAACACCATAACGGCGCCGACATAAATTAATATAAGTGTAATTGCTAGAAACTCTGCTTCAAGAAGCAACCATAAGCTAGCAGCACTAAAAAAAGTTAGTATTAAGAATAAAGCAGCCTTTGCAGTATTCCTTGATGTAATCATCATTATCGAGCTAACGATAAAGAAAAAGGAGAAGACATAAAATAAAATTGATGAAAATTCCATAGCTACCTATTATTTATATTTAGAGTCTTCAAGTCTGGCTTTGCTAATCTCTTTTTCATTCTCATCGCCAATAGCCAAAAGCCCTTTCTTATCAATAATACTTCCCTCTCTTGACTCAAACGCATAATCAAAAATATGAGTCTCTACAATGGCATCAACGGGGCATGCTTCTTCACAGAAGCCGCAAAAAATACATTTAAAAAGATCAATATCATATTGAGTTGTTCGGCGAGTACCATCTTCTCTCATTTCAGAATCAATAGTTATCGCATTTGCTGGACATACCGCCTCACAAAGCTTACAAGCGATACACCTTTCCTCTCCATTTGGGTAGCGACGAAGAGCATGAAGGCCTCTGAATCTGGGTGAAATTGGCGTTCGCTCTTCTGGGAACTGAACCGTAATATTATTATTTAAAAATTCTTTACCAGTCACTTTAAGACCAGTTCGTAGCTCGCCTAAACCAAAATCTTTTACTAGTTTTTTAACTTTTTTTATCATATCTTTTTCTCCTTAAAACCAAGGTCCTATATGAAGCTGTGTCATCAATGCAACCACAAAGATCCACACAATCGTTAAGGGTAAGAATATTTTCCAACATAAACGCATAATCTGATCGTACCTAAACCTTGGAAAGGAAGCACGAATCCAAAAATATAAGAATAAAAAGAAACTCATCTTAAAGAGTAACCAGAATAAATCAGGAACAAACTCAAACCAACCCTCAAGAAGAGGTATACCTTCAAATGGTGAATGCCATCCGCCAAAAAATAATAAAACTGCCAGCATAGCCATAAAAATCATGTTGAAATATTCAGCCATAAAGAACAATGCAAAAGGCATTCCAGAATACTCAACATGCGTTCCACCAACAATTTCCGACTCACCCTCTACAACATCAAATGGTGCCCTATTTGTTTCAACTAAAGCTCCAATCCAAAAAACTATCATCATTGGGAATAGTGGAATCCAATACCAATTAAGTATTCCTCCAGCTTGTTTTTCTACAACAGTATTTAAATTAACAGAGCTTGCAATCATTACGACTGTTACAAGAACAAATCCAATTACAAGTTCATAGGAAATCAGCAGAGCTGTACTTCTTAAAGCTCCAAGCAGTGGGTACTTAGAGTTAGATGCCCAGCCTGCAAGAACAATTCCGTAAACACCAACTGAACCGATTGCCATAACATACAGCAAGCTCACATCAAGATTAGCAATATAAAAGCCTTCTCCAAATGGAACAACTGCCCAAACTGCTACTGCAGGAACAAAGGCCAATACAGGTGCTAAAAGAAATAGATAAATGTTTGACTTAGTAGGAAAAATTATTTCCTTAAACATCATTTTAAAAACGTCAGCAAATGGTTGCAATAGCCCCAATGGACCAACCCTATTTGGACCAATTCTAAGCTGCATGAAACCAATAACTTTGCGCTCAGCATAAGTCATATATGCCATCGCAATTATTAATGGAAAGATTAAGGCAAGACCCTTGATTAAGATAATTATTACGTCTGCAAGTCCCCCATCAAACCAAGGAATTAAATTATGGATACTGTCAACTAATGATTGCCACATAGTCAATATCTCCTATCCCTTTCTCGATTGATAAGTATGAACAAAGACACATCCTTCAGCAACAGTTTCATTAATAGAAACTGGAACACCATGAAATAAATCACCACCTGAAAGCTTCAACTCTTTGGCCGTTACTAAAGAAATAAATGCAGCATTCATTTTCCCAATTTGTGTTTCTTGGAGAGATTTAGCTTTGCGTGATACACCATCTACTGCATAAGGCGAATACTGCCAATGAATTGCAATCTTAGAATCATCAATTGCTTTAGTATTCTTATCAACAATATCATTATTTCCAATTGAAGTAATAGCAAGTGCGTCATCAGCTACTTGAGTTGAATCGGTATATTCAAAACCTTTGAACTCAAATAAATCTGCAAGAACTTTAATAATTTTCCAGCCTGGTTTAGAATCTCCTGGACCTTTAACTGAGGCGCTAAATGATTGAGCAATGCCATCAAAATTTATATGCGTACCTGAACTTTCATAAAAGCTAGCTAGCGGCAATATTACATCAGAGTTTTTTTGAGACGCCTCATCTTCAAAACTATTAAGTGAAACAACAAAGACATCATCTTTATTAAAAGTATCAGCAGCTAATTTTGGGTTAATAAAGTCATAGTTCAAATCAACGTCCATCAGTATAAATGCTTTAGTATTTTCAGAAAGCATTGAGGTTGCATTTTTTCCTTTATTAGAAGGCTTAAATCCAACTTTTTCAGCAGATAATGAGTTTCCACTATGGCTTAAGTTGGCAATTTTTGCATTCGAAAGAGTTGCAATTTCAGAAATAATATTCATAATATCTGAAGAAGATATATTACTATTTACGTGCTCGCCTATAACAATCACTGGCCTTTCTGCAGTAATTAAGTCATCTGCAATTTTATTTTGACTATCGTCAACTGTGATCTTAGATAAGTGCTTTGGAGCAGTAGTCTTAGTTTTGTCATGAAGAGACTTGAGGACAGACTGAAGCATTAATAAAGTTTTTTGTGGAGAAGATAAAACTTCCAAATTAGTCCGATAGTTAAAGTCAAACTTTTTATTATTAATCGTATTGACCGAGGCACCATTTATAGTTGCCTTTCTAATACGATGATTAATCATTGGTTGCTCTAATCGAAGGTATGAATTAACAATTAAAGCATGATCTATTGACTCCATTTCAGATAAAGAAATATTTGAAAGCATGGAACTTCCAATGCTTAGGTCTGCTTTATCTAAACGATAATCAATATTTTCTGAGCCAAAACTACGAGCTAATTTTTGCATCAAATAATATTCTTCTAATGTTGAGTTTTTAGAAGCTAATACGCCCAATTGATTTGGATTTTGTGCATTTTTTTTCAGGCCACTAATCGCAAAATCAAGAGCAACTTCCCAACTGGCTTCCTGCCATTTGTTATTCTTTTTAATTTTAGGGTGTAATGCTCGGCTTTCATGATTTAGTCCTTCATATGAAAAGCGATCACGATCAGAAATCCAAGTTTCATTTACTAATTCATTATCTCTTGCAACAACTCTTTTAACCTTACCTCTATAGGTTTGGGTATAAATATTTGAGCCAATCAAGTCATGCCTTGCAATCGTTTCCACGGCATTCATTTGCCAGGTTCTGGCTTCATACCTAAATGGCTTTGAAGTTAGAGCACCAACTGGGCAAACGTCAATCATATTTCCAGAAAGCTCTGACTGAATACCTTCAGTTAAAAATGGCTCGATTTTTACGCCTTCACCCCTTCCAGTTCCACCCATTTCAACAATACCTGCAACTTCTGCGCCAAAACGAACGCAACGAGTACAGTGAATACATCGAGTCATGTCTGTTTGAATTAATGCACCAATACCTTTGTCTGCAACTATTCGTTTTCCTAGGTTAAATTTTGAAACATCTGTCCCATACTCCATTGCCACATCTTGAAGTTCGCACTCTCCACCTTGGTCACATATTGGACAATCAAGAGGATGATTAATTAGTAAGAATTCCATTACCGCTTTTTGTGCACTCTTAGCTTTATCATTTCTAGTATGAATTTTCATACCATTTGCAACAGGAGTAGAACAAGCTGGCTGAGCTTTTGGAACACCCTCGACATCAACTAAACACATCCTGCAGTTTGCTGCAACTGATAGCTTTTTATGGTAGCAAAAACGAGGCACATCAATACCTTCTCTATCCGCAATAGAAATAATAGAGTCGCCTTGATTAGCAAAAACTAATTTACCATCAATTTCAAATTCAATTTCAGACAATTGCCTCTTCCTCAATTAAATGCTCACTTTCTACAATACTTCTACCATGCTTAATATAGTATTCAAACTCATGTCTAAAATGTCTTATAAAGCTCTCAACTGGCGTTGCCGCTGCGTCACCAAGGGCGCAAATAGTGTTGCCACTTATTTTCTCTCCAACTGAAACAAGCAAGTCTAAATCTTCATTTTTTCCATTACCGTCTAAAATTCGTTGCAATACTCTATAGAGCCAACCCGTACCTTCTCGACAAGGAGTGCACTGTCCACAAGACTCATCATAATAAAAGTGAGCTAATCGCGTTAGGGTTTTAACCATGCATGTAGTGTCATCCATTATGATTACTGATCCTGCACCAAGCATTGATCCGGCATTAGCAATACTGTCATAATCCATTGTCATATTCATTGCAGTATCTGCTGTCAAAAGTGGAGTCGAGGAGCCGCCTGGAATAACTGCTTTGAGAGTTCTTCCTTCTTTAAGGCCGCCAGCTAACTCTAACAGCTTACTAAAAGGCGTACCCATTGGAACCTCAAAATTAGCAGGATTCTTTACATTACCTGTAACTGAGAAACATTTTGTGCCACCCGAATTTTCAACTCCTAAATCTGCAAACCATTGGCCGCCCTGAGAAAGAATTTCAGGGACTGAAGCAAAAGTTTCTGTGTTATTAATTGTTGTTGGCTTACCATATAACCCAACATTTGCTGGAAAAGGAGGCTTAAATCTTGGCTGACCTTTTTTGCCTTCGAGAGACTCTAATAATGCAGTTTCTTCTCCGCATATATAAGCTCCAGCACCTAAATGAGTATATAAATCAAAACTAACCACGCCCCCCTGAATACTCTTACCAAGTAATCCTGCATCATAAGCATCTTTTAAAGCTTCTTCAAAACGGTAATAGGGCTCCATGAACTCACCACGAATATAATTATAGCCAACAGTTGCATTCATTACGAAGCCTGCAATGGCCATCCCCTCTATGACTGAATGAGGATTGTATCTAAGAATATCTCGATCATGACAAGTGCCCGGCTCACCTTCATCAGAATTACAAACTACATATTTTTGTCCTTCTTGATTGCGAGGCATAAAACTCCACTTCAAGCCAGTTGGAAAACCTGCTCCACCTCGCCCTCTTAATCCTGATGTTTTTAATTCAGCAAGAATATCCTCAGGAGTCAATTCTCCATTAAGAATTTTTCTCCAAACTTTATAACCACCTGTTGATTCATAGGTTGCAAAACTTGCTGGGTTTTTTTTATCTAAGTTTTTAAAGCAGACTTCATTCATTTTAAATTATCCAAAATATTATCTAATTTACTCGGCGTTAAATGTTCATAGTATTGATCACCAATCTGACACATTGGACCTCCAACACAGGCACCCAAACATTCAACCTTCTTAACACTTACCAGTCCATCCTTACTTACCTCACCAGTCTTTACTTCTAACTTTTGTTCAAGATATGAGATTAGCTCATCTGAGCCATTAAGCATGCAAGAAATATTGTGACAGAATCGAATAATATGCTTGCCAACTGGTTTATGGTTATAGTTCTCATAAAAAGTTGCAACCTCTTGAACGCTAATGGATGGCATTTGAAGGTGATCAGCAACCTCTTGCATTAATTCGCCCGTCAAGCTCCCATTATTTTCATTCTGAACAATTGTTAGTGCCTGCATTACGGCTGAACTTTGCCTTCCCTCTGGATATTTTGTCACCCAAAAATCAATTTCTTTTTTTGCTTGATCAGAAATCATCTGTCAACCTCCCCAAAAACAATATCTTGAGAACCAATAATGGTCACTACATCTGAAAGCATATGGCCCTTTGACATCTCGTCCATTGATGCAAGATGAGGAAATCCAGGTGCTCTAATTTTTACTCTGTATGGCTTATTGGCTCCATCTGAAACTAGATAAACTCCAAACTCACCTTTGGGCGCCTCAACTGCAGTGTAACTCTCACCTTCAGGAATACAAAACCCTTCAGTAAATAATTTAAAGTGATGAATCAATGACTCCATATCATCCTTCATAGCTTCACGGTTTGGAGGAGTAACTTTATGATCATCTGACATTACTGGTCCAGGGTTAGCTTTAAGCCATGAAACGCATTGATTTATAATTCTAGTTGATTGGCGCATCTCTTCCATTCGGACAAGGTATCGATCATAGCAATCACCAGTTACGCCAACTGGAACATCGAATTCTAATTTTTCATAAACTGAATAGGGCTCATTTTTTCTAATATCCCATTCAACTCCAGAGCCTCTTAGCATTGCTCCAGTAAATCCAAGTTGTTTTGCACGCTCAGCAGATACAATAGCAATGTTTACAAGCCTCTGCTTCCAAATCCTGTTATCAGTCAATAAATCAGAGTATTGCTTAATACTTTTTGGAAAATTAATAGCAAAATCTTCAATAAAGTCTAGTAACGAGCCTTGACGATTTCTATTAATCTCTTCAAGCTTTTTATCACTTCTTAACTTAGACTTTAGATATTGAGGCATCTTGTCTGGCAAGTCTCTATAGACTCCACCTGGCCTGTAGTAAGTTGCGTGCATTCTTGAGCCACTTACTGCTTCATAACAATCAATTAGAGCCTCTCGCTCTCGAAAAGCATACAAGAAAACACTCATAGCGCCAACATCTAGTGCGTGAGTTCCAATCCACATTAGGTGGTTCATGATTCGAGTAATTTCATCAAACATGACCCTTATATACTCAGCCCGCTCTGGAATTTTAAGGCCCAACATCTTTTCTATACCCATTACATAGGCATGCTCATTGCACATCATAGAGACGTAATCAAGGCGATCCATATACCCGATAGACTGGTTATACGGTTTAGACTCTGCTAGTTTCTCGGTGCCTCTATGAAGAAGTCCAATATGAGGATCCGCACGTTCTACAACCTCACCATCGAGCTCAAGAATCAATCTAAGAACTCCATGAGCAGCAGGGTGTTGAGGTCCGAAATTAAGCGTGTAGTTTTTCATCTCAGACATAGTTATTTCCTTATGACTCGAGGGACATTTATATTTGGCTCAATACTTACAGGCTCATAAACTACCCTGCCTAACTCTTCGTCATATCTCATCTCAACTTCACCAATCATTGGAAAATCTTTTCTTAGAGGGTGGCCAACAAAGCCATAGTCTGTCAGTATTCTTCTCAAATCATTATGGTTTTCAAACAAGATTCCAAACAAATCAAATGCTTCCCTTTCATACCAGTCTGCACAATTCCAAATTTTCGTTACAGATTTAATCATTAAGTTTTCTGAAGAGAGAACTGCTTTGACTCTTAACCTCTGATTGTCTGAGACTGAAAGAAGATGGTAAACAACTCCGAAACGTTGGTCCTTTTTATTTGATGATTTTTGTACTTGACGCGCTCTTCCGAAACCTGAAGAGCTGGCATTTCCATTCCAATCTGACTCACCATAAGTCAAGTAGTCAATTCCGCAAAGATCAATCAAAATATCAAAATTAAACTCGTCACGTAATTGCGTGCAAACCTCAATTACATCATCACTATTAATAACAAGCGTTAACTCGTCAAAAGACTCGCTTAGATTTTTTTTACCAAAAGCTTTTGCTAAATTTTTCTTAAATTCTTTCATAACTTAAGTGCGAGCAATCGTGTTGGTTCTTCGAATTTTATCCTGGAGCTGAAGAATTCCATAGAGAAGAGCTTCCGCTGTTGGTGGGCATCCAGGAACGTAAACATCAACCGGCACAATGCGATCACAGCCTCTAACAACAGCATAAGAATAATGGTAATAGCCGCCACCATTTGCACAAGAGCCCATTGAAAGAACATATTTTGGATCCGGCATTTGATCATAAACTTTACGCAATGCTGGCGCCATCTTATTGGTTAGAGTTCCAGCAACAATCATTAGGTCAGACTGGCGAGGAGTTGGACGAAAAACAATCCCAAAACGATCAAGATCATAACGAGCTGAACCCGCTTCCATCATTTCAACTGCGCAGCATGCAAGACCAAAGGTCATTGGCCATAGCGATCCAGTCCTTGCCCAATTAATAACCTTATCAAGTGATGTAGTAACAAAGCCTTCCTTCATTAAACCTTCAATAGCCATATTTAATCCTCATTATTCCCACTCTAATGCGCCTTTCTTCCATTCAAAAATAAAACCAACTACGAGTAATAGTAAGAAAATAGACATAGCCACAAATCCAAACCATCCAAGTTTTGCCTGGACTACTGCCCAAGGAATGAAAAATGCAACTTCTAAATCAAAAAGAACAAACAAAATAGCAACAAGATAGTAGCGGATATTAAAGTGCATCCGCGAGTCATCAAATGCAGGGAATCCACACTCAAACTGTGAGTTTTTTTCTTCACCAGGATTGCTTGGACCGAGAAGATAACCAACCAACGTAAGCCCTACTCCAAAGGCTATTCCAAGGAATATAAATACGATAATTGGCAAATAATTTTCGAGCATTGTTTATCCTAAATTAAACAACGAGATATTATAACAAGATTATTGGAAAACAGCTAGTTATTAGCCTTCAAATAATTGCAAAAAAGACAACAAACTATAGCTGTGTTCCGCCAACGGTTAGCATGTCAATTTTTAAACTGGGCTGCCCCACTCCAACTGGAACGCTTTGCCCATCTTTTCCACAAACACCAACCCCTGGATCGAGTTTTAAATCATCACCAACCATTGAAATTTGATGGAGAACCTCATCTCCAGCGCCAATAAGAGTTGCTCCTTTTATAGGAGTTGTTATTTTTCCATTTTTTATTAAATAGGCTTCATTAGCTGAAAAAACAAATTTTCCAGAAGTGATGTCAACTTGACCACCATCGAAATTTTTTGCAAAAATTCCATTCTCAACCGAGGAAACCATGTCTTCAAAATGATCCTTTCCATTTAGCATATAGGTATTAGTCATTCTTGGCATTGGAATATGAGCATAAGATTCTCGCCTCCCATTTCCAGTACTAGGCTTATTCATTAGGCGACCATTCATCTTGTCCATCATGTAGCCCTTTAATATTCCATTCTCTATCAATGTTGTTTCTTGAGTTGGTGTTCCTTCATCATCAATTGTAAGACTTCCACGGCGATTAGCGATTGTTCCATTGTCTACAATAGTGCATTTATCGCTCGCAATCTTTTCACCAATTTTTCCACTAAAAACAGAGCTCCCCTTTCGATTAAAGTCTCCCTCTAGACCATGTCCAATAGCTTCATGCAATAAGACACCCGGCCATCCAGAGCCTAGAATAACAGGCATTTTTCCAGCTGGCGCATCTTTAGATTCAAGCGCAACAAAGGCCAAACGAAGGGCTTCTTTAGTGTAAGTTTCAGCAAGCGAATTACTTGCAAAGTAGCCATAATCATAACGGCCACCACCGCCACTTGAGGCCTGCTCTATTCTTCCGTTATGCTCTACAATAACTGTTACGCTTACTCTGACCATTGGTCTACAATCTATTTGGTAAACACCATCTGTTGAAGCAATTAATACCTCTGTATAGGCACCAGATAGAGAAGCACTAACCTGAACAACCTTTGGCTCTTTTCTTGCAATCGAATTAATTTCTCTAAGTAAGTCAACTTTTTGTTTTGAAGTTAAACTATCAAGCGGACTTAAAGCGACATATTTAGAAGGATAATTAATAGTCTTTAGAATCTCTGGCTCTTTATTAGGCTTACTATTAGATATGCCTTTTGCAAAATCTACAGCTCCCTTAATAGCTTTAATATTAAGATCATCAGAATAAGAAAAGCCAGTTTTATCCCCTGAAACGCATCGAGCACCAACGCCATGACTAATGTTATATGAGCCGTCTTTTACTATCCCTTCATCGAGAACCCATGACTCTGCAACCGAGTGTTGAAAATATAAATCCGAATATTCTGCTCCAGTATCAGATAAAGAAGTAAGTAAATTAAATACTTCATTCTCTTTAATCTTGTGTTCACTGAGTAATTGCTTAATCATAAAACTTTAACTCCATCTAGTTTTTCAATAATTGGCTCAGACCATGGGCCAGAAATCATAAAAGTAACTTCAACAACATTATCTAATAAACCTCCAATAACTTCACCGCCAAAAAGCACTTTGTCTGCGGCCCAAATTCCAAGTCCGGCCAAGCCACCTCCAGCTAAATAGGTAGCAAGTGGAATCGTATCAGCGATTGAAGGCTGCACATTTGCTGCTAGATTATAGTCTCTTTTAATTAGATCAACAGAGCCAGTAAGTTCTATATCACTTTCTTCACTTTCAACTAAAAAATAATCTACCTTGGCCACTCCGTCATTAAATAATAATTTAGCATTTATTTGATCGTATACATAGCCCTGCTCTCTCAGCTCACTTCTTGAAAGCCTCAGCCTATTTGCAATAGATTCCAAATTTATAAAAGAAAGAAGTTTTATTAGGCTAGGGTCTTGATTCGTAAAGACACCTTTTTCAACATCCGCTTTCATGAAGCCGCTAACCTTTTTTGTAGTAACTTGCCATGGCTCACAGTCGCAATATAGTCTCAAATCAACATTAAAACTGCCTCCATTAACTGGCTCATCAACTCCAAATTTAGTTAAAAAGTTTGACAAGTTATCATTCGATGCTTTTGCTCTAAGTATAGTCTTACCATTAAGCCAATTTCCATTAAAAATTAAATCCTCATTACCAAGACCAATATTTTCAAAAATCAGATTTTTAATTTCCATCACATCTTCATTATTTATTAGATCAACCTCAAGATTAGGGATAGTTTTTCCATTGAACTTAGCATTCTTTGAGGATAAATGAAAACTAGGAAACATATTAGGCGTTAACTTCCAAGCATCTACATTCTCAAAACTCTCAACATTTAAATCTTTCAAGTTAACAAAATAATTACCATTTTCATCAATTTTTAGGCTGAGATCACCTTGCAAATTATCTGACTCAATTATGCTCATCCATTGATTAACCTCATCCTTAGTAATATATATATCAGTAATGCTAGCCAAATGACTTACCTTAACTCTAAAGTTATTATCTTGGCCATCTATCCATTCTTTAGGATTTAAAGATATTTGAAAAAGTTCACCGCCAATAAGGCCTTTGCCTTTTGTTCTTATCAACCCATCACTAAAAGAAAGCTGTGAATTAAATTCATCAACTTTTAATTTTCCAGAAAGAAGTGTTAATGAATTTTCAGATGCGAACATATCAAACGAAATTTTCATTTTTTGACCGCTAGTTTTTTGAAGTGGCACTATTAAATTAACATTACCCCACAACTTTCCATTAAGCTCAAACTCATCAAAATAACTTTTAATTTTTACAGAAACTGGGGACTGAGTTATAAATTTAGCAATCTTCTTACTTTGAGAGCTAAATCTTCCATTTAATGACAATACAGCATTAGGTTGATTAAAATCCCTTGTAGTGATGCTCAGATAACTTAAATCAATACCTTCTATGCTTGCTTTATTTCCAACTATCTTTAGATAATCATTTGAAAAAGTAACTTTTGCATCTAATTCTTCAATAGAAGGCCAATCAGAGCTAACATTTAATTTCGCGCCCAACAGATTTGCAGAAAATTTTGTATTTGGTGACTCAAGATCGCCCGACATATTAAAACGAGTTGTCAGCTTTATATCAGTCAATACACCCTCAGTTAAAACATTATTTATCCATCGAGCACCCTCCGTATTAGCAAGAATATCAGGGATATTCTGATTAATTTTTGAAACATCAATCTGATCAATATAACTCTCAAACTCAAGGTAAACTTTGTCTTGTTGAGTAAAAATTTTAAGCTGAGCTGAGAGACTAAAGTCCTCATTTTTTAGTGAAAAAGGAATAACTGCAATTCTATCCTCTCTTGCTTTTGAAACATCAATAGTACTACTTATATTTACTGCACTGCCAAGCTTAGGAACTTTGGGGCTACTAAAAATAGACTGGTCTCTCATTGATAAACTTACCTTTTGTTTATTTCTTGTTATTTCTATAGGCGCTAGTTCAACTGACTGATCTCCGATTAACTTCGTTCGATTGATAGAAAGCGATTTAAGAGCCAAAAGGCCAGACAATCCAAGGCTAGATAAAACTGAATCTGTATTTATAATCGAAACATACTCATCAATTGACGAAGTGTCAATTAATAATTCATTCACATCAATATGGCCTGGTATTTCAATCCCTTTATATAGAGCAATTAAATTAGCGTCCCATCTCAAAACGTCTATTGAAGCAATTGGCTCAAGCCCCTCCGCACTAATTTCAACATTTCTAACTGCCAATACAAGCTCATTATCTTGGAATTCTAGAGAAATTTTTTCGATACCAACGCTCAACCCACTCACTTGAGAGAGGCGATCTTCAATTGATCCTTTAATCGTCTGAGGGAACAATATAAAAAAAGCAACAACTACCAATAACGCAAAAGCAATAAATGTAGCTAGCCATGTGCTAATCTTTAAAACATTGAAGCTTCGTAATAGAGTTTTTTTAAGCATATTTTTATCGCATTAAACTGCAAGTTATTATAACCAAATGTATAATATTCCGGAATTTAATATAATCTAAGGAAAGGCGCAATGAGTCAGGGTTCTAAAGGTTCTACAAAACTAATGATTATCGTTTGGGTGCTTGCTATGCTTTTTATTGGCTACAAAGCTCTCAACTCATCAAGTGAAGAGGCATCTAATAGTGATGTTATGATTGATAGCGCCTTACTTGAAAGAATAAAACCGATAGGCGAAGTTCGGATTGATAGTAGCATTGTTGTTGCCTCATCTGAAAGCTCAGAAAAAGCTGAGCGCACTGGAGAAGAAATTTATAGTGCCAACTGCCAAGGCTGTCATAGTTCTGGAGTGATGGGTGCGCCTAAGTATGCCTCTTTAGAAGATTGGGCTCCAAGAATTGATTTAGGCCTTGAAAAACTTACTTTATCAGCTATTGCAGGAAAGGGTGGTATGCCTGCAAGAGGAACCTGTATGGATTGCTCAGATAACGAAATTAAACTATCAGTTCAGCATATGCTTGATAGCCTAGAGTAAAGAGCTATGATTCAAACTTAGGAGTTCAAGGCCTGAAAAATGCCTAAACTCCTATTTTTTTCAACATCAGTCCAGGGTAAAACCCTTCCATTCATTGCAACATAAACGCCGCATTCTAGCAACTGAAGAGACCCTAAAGCACAACCAAAATTAAACAAAGCATCCGAGTTATTCACTGCATAAGGGACCATCGAACCAAATAAAATAATTGTTTTGTCAATTGAGACCTCACCTAAAAGTTTTGCTGTATCACACATGGTATCGGTTCCATGAGTAATTAAAACAAATTTCTCATCACAGCTAACGCACCTATCTATTATTAAATCTCGATCTGCATCAACCATATCTAAACTGTCAATTAGAAGAACCTGTTCAAGAGTCAAGTCCACTTCAATTCTTGATCTAGAAATCATTTCTGGAAAGTGTGTTTTATCAAACTCAAGCTCGCCATTTGATTGGTTATAAACCTTATCAATTGTTCCGCCCGTAATAAGTAGTCTTACTTTCATAACATTATCATCCCAAAAAAATGCATTAATAATTAACTTCTTGGTCCAAAAATATCAGTTCCTACTCGGACAAAGGTTGCACCATTTTTTATCGCAAGCTCTAAGTCTGAGGACATGCCCATCGAAAGTGAGTCAAGAAAAGGGTATTTTGATATTAAATTTGCCATCTCTTTAAAGCTCATAGCTGAGTTTTTTGGACTTGGAATACACATAAAGCCCCTCAAAGATATATTAGGTAGATCACTAACTTCTGAAATAATTTCATTTACATCTTTAAGAAGTAAGCCAGACTTAGTTTGCTCTTCGTCAATATTTATCTGAATAAGAATATTGAGCTTTTCTAGGCTAGGGTCTCTTTGATCACTGAGTCTTTTTGCAATTTTAAGCCTATCGACACTATGGACCCAATCAAAATTTTCTGCTATTAAGGCTGTTTTATTTGATTGAATTGGACCAATAAAATGCCAAATTAGTTTACTTTCTTTAAAAAAAGAAATTTTATCGAGGGATTCTTGTAAATAGTTTTCTCCAAAATGAACTTGGCCAGCATTTATCGCCTCTTGAATTTCAGCAGTAGATCGAGTTTTACTAACTGCAATTAACTGCACTTCATGATTGCATTCAATTGAATTTATACGGGAAGTTACCCGCTTTAAATTATCAGCAATCATTAAAATACTGTCTGCGCTTCAAAAACTGGGCCGTCAACACAAACTCTTTTCATTGCTGGGCCATTCTCAGTTTGAACCTCAACAACGCATCCAGCACAGCCACCAACAGCACAAGCCATATATTCTTCGAGTGACACCTGGCAAGGCAAGTTGAAGTCTTTAGCTAATTTAGAGACAGCTTCAAGCATAGGGTGAGGCCCGCACGAAAAAATTTCAACATTTAACAAATCATCTTTGGATAAACTATCTAAATATTCTTTTGCTAAACCAGTCACATAACCCTCATATACCCCTTCAAAGTTTTGTAGACTTGTTAGTCCAGCCTGTATGCCCCACTCTTCCAGTAAAGGCATAGTATGAATTTTTGAAGAATAAAACCCGCCTAGGTTACTTACGACAGTGTCAAAAGGGAATGGCACTTCAGAGCCTAAGATAACGTATGGATTAAAGTAATCATTATCTTTTATATTTTGAGCAATTGCTATAATTGGAGGCATTCCAACGCCGCCACCTATCAAAAGTGGAATTTTTTTATCAGTCATTTTGAACCCATTACCAATAGGCCCAATAACCGACAACACGTCTCCAATTTTACGATCTGCCAACTGCCTAGTACCTTCTCCTACAATTTTATAAAGAAGATCAAAGGTTCCATTGTCCTTATCAACAGACATAACGGAAATAGGCCTTCTCATAGCAAGTATTCCTGAAACAGAAAGATGGACGAATTGACCAGGTTGAGTATTTTCTGCAATCTCTTTTGAGGCTAGAGTGATAATATATTGCTCTGCTTCATATTTATAGTGAGCTAATATCTGGCAATCATTAACACTAATTGTATCTCGATTACTTTTAACCATTTTTTGTAACTAACGTTCCAACACCAGAGTCAGTGAAGACCTCCAAAAGAACTGCATGAGAAACTCTACCATCAATAATATGACTCGCTTTCACGCCATTTTCAACTGCTGACAAAGCACACCCAATTTTGGGAAGCATACCACCATGAATAGTACCATCATCAATCAGTTTTTTGACCATCTTCGAGCTCATTCCAGTCATAAGCTCTCCATCGTCATCCAACAAACCAGCAGTATTAGTAAGAAGAATAAGCTTTTCAGCATTTAATGACTCTGCAATTGCGCCTGCAACTAAATCTGCATTTATATTGTATGAATAGCCGTCTTTACCAACACCAATTGGTGCAATGACAGGAATAAAATCACCCTGTAATAATAAGTTAATTACTGAAACATCTATCTGATCAACTTGCCCTACATGACCTAAGTCAATAATTTCTGAAGTAGGCTCAACCTTAGTCTTCAGTTTCTTTGCTGTAATAAGACGCCCATCCTTGCCAGTAAGCCCAATTGAATTTCCACCATGCTGATGAATAAGATTAACAATTTCTTTATTAACTAGGCCGCCAAGGACCATCTCAACAACATCCATAGTTTCGCTATCAGTAACTCTCATGCCATCTACAAATTTACTATTTTTTCCTAATTTTTCAAGTGTTTTACCTATTTGAGGGCCGCCGCCATGAACCACAATAGGATTCATGCCAACAGATTTCATAAGGACTATATCGCTCGCAAAACTCGATTTTAGATCCTCATCAACCATAGCATTTCCACCATATTTAATGACAATTGTCTTGCCTTTAAACTTTTGGATATAAGGCAAAGACTCAGTAAGAACGTCAGCAATTGTATGAGATTTCATATTATTATAAGTTTATAAAAACTAAAAAGTATTTTAACAGCCATAAACCCTAGTGTCAGGCTTTACCTATTTTTTTTAATAGAATTAATTAAAAGGAGTTTTATAAAAAAATTTCTTGCAGCTCATTAAGAAAATTAAAACCTTTCGATGTGGGCTTTATCCAATTATTCTTATTTTCTAATAAACCAAGATTTTCTGCTCTTCCTAGCTCAGAACTCAAAGATTTGATTAATAATCCTGTTCTTGATTCAAACAATGAAGAGCTAAAACCATCTTTTAACCTAAGACTATTAAGCATAAATTCAAAAGCCACATTATCCACTTCTTTTTTAGTTGATATATCTTCTCCAGTCTGTATTTTAGATAAGTAGTCCTTAGGTGATTTAAGCTTAAGTGTTCTAAATATTTGTTGAGACTCAATATCTGTTATCTTGCCATGCGCTCCAGCACCAATACCAATATAATCTCCAAATTTCCAATAATTTATATTATGTTCTGAAGGCCTCTCGCTATAAGCTGAAACTTCATATTGTCTGAACCCATTCTGATTTAAAAGTGCAGCACCCTGCTCACCCATATCCCATATCTTTTCATCAATTGGAAGTTTTGGTGGGTATTTTGCAAACAATGTATTTGGCTCAAGGGTTAGCTGATAAAAAGAAATATGACTCGGCTTTAATTCAATTGCTTGCATCACATCTTCAAGACACATATCAATAGTTTGATCTTTTAAGCCATACATTAGATCAATATTCAAATTATCAAAACCTACTTTTTTAGCTTCAGAAATTGCTCTCAAGGCTTCGCCACCACTATGAATTCTTCCTAAAAAATTAAGCTGATTATCCTTGAATGATTGCACTCCAACAGATAGGCGATTAATGCCTGCCTTTCGAAATTCAGAAAACTTGTTTGCTTCAAATGTTCCAGGATTCGCCTCAAGTGTGATTTCAATGTTTTTTGATATTGATAGCCTTTCATTTAAACCATCAAACAACTCATAAGCATCCTCTATACTCATTAAACTTGGCGTTCCACCACCAATAAAAATTGAATGGATTTTTCGGTTTTGAATAAACTTTAAATCATCATCTAAGTCTTTAAGTAAAGCCTTAATATAGCCATTGTGAATTGATCCCTCATGCGAGTTAAAATCACAATATGGACATTTCTTTACGCACCATGGATAGTGGATATAGAGAGCGAGTGGTGGCAGTTCCAGAAAATTATTCAAAAGATAATAGTTGCTTCAATAGCTCACTTAAAGCCTGTCCTCGATGTGATAACTCATTTTTTACCTGGGGCTGAAGCTGAGCTGAACTACAGTCATGATCTGGCAAATAAAAAATAGGGTCATAGCCAAAACCATTAACGCCTATTGGCTCTCTCAACAACTCTCCTTCCCAACGCTTTTCAATAATGATTGGGCTTGGATCACTAGCACTATGCATAAAGACCATCGCACAACAAAAATGAGCTTTGCGATTACTATGCTGATCCATATTTAAAATAAGCTTTTCAATGTTATCATTATCCGTTGCGTCCACTCCAGCATACCTCGCAGAATAAATACCTGGATCACCATTAAGAGCTTCAACTTGAAGACCAGAATCATCTGCTAGAGCTGGTAATTTCGAGTAGAGAGATGCATTTCTAGCTTTAATTAATGCATTTTCAATAAATGTAGTTCCAGTTTCAGGAACTTCTTTGACTTGCATATCATTCTGAGAAATTATTTTGTAGTGCCCCTTAAGCATGGCATTAAGTTCTCTCACTTTGCCTTCATTACCTGTTGCAAGGATTATTTTTTTCATAGTGTATAATAATTTTGAACAAAAAAATTAAGAGAAAATGACCCAAGACGAATTAAAAAATGAGGTTGCAAAAGCTGCACTTAAGTATGTTATTCCAGGGACTATTATAGGCGTTGGAACAGGCTCAACAGCAAATTTTTTCATTGATCAACTTGCTACAATTAAAGATTCAGTTCAAGGAGCTGTAGCGAGCTCAATTGATACTGCAAATCGGCTTAGGGGCCACGGAATAGATGTTGTTAATTTGAATGAAATTAAAGAAATTTCAGTGTATGTAGATGGCGCTGATGAATCAGATCGCCAGCTCAATTTATTAAAGGGTGGTGGTGGAGCACTGACACGTGAAAAGATAGTTGCTGCAGTTTCTAAACAATTTATTTGTATAGCTGATGAATCTAAATTTGTTGATGTAATGGGTAAATTCCCTTTGCCAATTGAAGTGATTCCTATGGCTACAAACTATGTAAAACGTGAAATTATTAAATCTATTGGAGGCAATCCAATCTTAAGAGAAGAGCTAACAACAGATAATGGTAACTTAATACTTGATATACATGATCTAACTATAGATGACCCTAAAACTCTCGAAAATAGTTTAAATAATATTGTTGGAGTTGTTACCAATGGACTATTTGCAAATCGAGGTGCCGATATTCTTCTTTTGGGGTCTGAGAGTGGTGTAGAAACAATAGTTTCAGATTAACTTATTTACCGTCCTTTAAACAAGTGAATAATTCTGTTATGATTCTAGTAATTAAACTAGATTTTGTTTTAACTTTATATTAATGAATAACTTTACACCTTTTAGCGCTCTTTTAGGAGGCGTAATCATTGGACTCTCTGTAGTTTTTTATTACTATATGACAGGCCGGTTGGCAGGAATTAGTGGAATTTTTGAAAATGCCATAACAAAAGCCTCTCAAAGGCTTTCCAATCTTGCATTTTTACTTGGCTTAGTAATTGGGCCTTTAATTTACTTTAATTTTATTGCCTCCAGTGCTCCTTTAGCATTCAACATAACCCACTCTTATCTTTTAATTATTCCAGGTGGTTTTTTAGTTGGTTTTGGAACAAGACTTGGAGGGGGTTGCACTTCTGGGCATGGGATTTGTGGAATTGGAAGGCTATCAACAAGCTCTATAATTGCTACTGGCATTTTTGTAGCAATTGGAATGCTTACTGTTACTTTTCTTCAGCAGTTTGGTATTTACTTATGAACGATAAAATTATCTCTTTAATTTGTGGGATTATATTTGGTATTGGTTTAGTTATATCAGGAATGACAAATCCTGAAAAAGTCATAGGTTTTTTAAGTATTACCCACAACTGGGATGCTTCTTTAATATTTGTTATGGGCGGAGCTATTATTACTGCAGGCCCATTCTTTTACTTCTTAAAAAATAAGGAACTTTCAGCCCTAGGTGATAAAATTAATTTGCCTATTAAACAAAATATAGATAAAAAACTAGTTATAGGTTCATCACTATTTGGAATTGGCTGGGGGCTTGTTGGTCTTTGTCCTGGACCTGCAATCTCAGCATTAGCAACCTTTGATCCAATTACTATAGTCTTCCTAATTTCAATGGCTGCAGGTGTTTTAGTTAAAAAAAATACAATAAAATAGAGTTAATTAGCAACTAAAATACTCTTACCTAATCCTTAAGGAACATTATGGCAAATCAAACTCTAGATATGTGTGGCTTTGCATGCCCAATGCCTATTTTAAAAACTAAACAGGCATTAGCCAAAATGAACACAGACGAAGTAATTGAAGTAACATGCACAGACAAAGGTTCAAAAAAAGACTTTGTAGCCTTTTGCAACCAACTTGGTCATAAGTTATTATCACAAAAAGATGATGGTAATAAAATCATCTTTAATATTCAAAAAAATTAAATCTCCAAACAAAAAATGCCTAACTCAAACGAAATGACTGTTATTGCCTCTAAAGGCACTCTTGACTGGGCATATCCGCCCTTTATACTAGCCTCAACAGGTATTGCGATGGGTAAAGAAGTGACGGTCTTTTGCACTTTTTATGGCTTAAACCTTCTTCTTAAGGATTTGACACATCTTCGTATATCGCCTCAAGGAAATCCAGATATGCCAATGAAAATGCCATTTGGTCCAAAGTGGTTTCAAGCTATAGATTTTAGCCAAAAAATTCCTAATATTTTTTGGAACATCCCTGGTATGGAAATTTTTGCAACTCGAATGATGCTAAAGACCTTTAAAAATAATGGTATGGCTTCAATTGAAGAGCTGAGATCTATTTGTGTTGAAATGGGTGTTAAATTTATTGCCTGCGAAATGACAATGGGTATGTTTGGATTTTCAAGAGATGACTTTATTGAAGGAATAGAGTTTGCTGGAGCCGCAACTTATCTTGATGTTGCCGATAAATCTAGCCAAGATTTGTTTATCTAGACTAACGCCAGTCAAGATTCAACCAGCCCCTTTTATTAGCCTCTAGGGTTAAAATTTTGTCAGCATTTATTGTAACTGGGTGATCAACTAACTCCAAGAGTGGAAGATCATTATGCGAGTCTGAATAAAAAGAAGAGCCCTCTAATGTTTCATTATTTTTAGCCATCCATGGCATTAAATTATCTATTTTTCCTGACTGAAAGCATGGAGTCCCAGAAATTTTTCCAGAGTAACGTCCTGACTTTATTTCAGGCTCAGTTGCCAGTAAATGGTCGATCCCATACCTCTTGACAATTGGAGAAGTGACAAAGGTATTTGAGGCTGTTATGACGAGAACTGTGTCTCCATTTTTTTTATGATTATCTATACAATTTTGAGCCTTATCTAAAATAATTGGTTCAATTTTTGCAGTCATAAATTTATGATGGAGCTCACCTAACTCCTTCATGGAGTGTCGCGCCAGTATCTCAAAACTAAACTCTGCCCATGCATATATATCTAATAAACCTAATTCATATTGTTGATAAAAATAATCATTCTTTTTTTGAAATGATTGGCGATCGGCAATGACGCCTTCATCGCATAAAAACTCGCCCCATAAGTGGTCACTGTCGCCACCAATCAGAGTATTATCAAGATCAAAAATTGCTAAAGACATACTTCTGTTTCCACAATATTAATAATTTCTTCAACTGAGTCAACCACCCTTATTAATTCAAAATTTTCTTTACTTACATAGGATTTTTCGACTGACTGCTCAATCCACAAGAGTAATGATGCCCAAAATTTTGAATCGTACAAAATTATTGGAACTTTTTTCATTTTGTTAGTTTGCATTAGAGTCAAAACTTCCATTAACTCATCTGCAGTTCCATAACCTCCGGGAAAGTAAACACAAGCACTAGAGTATTTGACAAGCATGACCTTTCGAGAGAAGAAGTAGTCAAATGTAATATTCTCATCAAGATAAGGGTTACTAGATTGCTCTTGTGGTAGTTCAATATTCAGGCCTATACTTTTTGATTTCCCCTCATATGCCCCCTTGTTTGCAGCACTCATAATGCCAGGACCACCACCGGTAAAAACGTTATAGCCACTATTAGATAAACTTTTTCCTAGCTCATAAGCATCATTATACAAAGGGTCTGTCGGCTTAATTCTAGCAGAGCCAAAAACAGTAACATTATTTTTAAATATCTGAAGTCGCTGTTTTGCAGCCAATAATTCAGCGCCAACCGTTACTAAGCTCATATTAAAGAAAACGCAGTTGCAGCTGCATTGATAGTTTTATCAAGATCATCATCTGTGTGAGCATTTGATAGAAAGCCAGCTTCATATGCAGATGGCGCTAGATAGATCCCTTGCTTCAGCATCGCATTATAAAATTTCTTAAATAGTTCTATATTACAGCTTGATGCTTGGGAAAAGTTACTAACCTTTTTTTCAGAACTGAAAAATAAACCAAACATTCCTCCAACACTATTACTTGTCATCGGAATATTTTGCGCTTGAGCTTCAGAAACTATTCCATTAACTAAATACTGAGAGCGCTTACCAAGGTTTTCATAAAAAGATTTATCAGATTCCAAGGCGCTCAACATGGCAAGTCCTGAAGCCATTGAAAGAGGATTTCCAGAGAGTGTTCCTGCTTGATAAATAGGTCCAATAGGAGCAATTTGATTCATAATTTCTTTCTTCCCTCCAAACGCAGCACAGGGCAGACCACCTCCAATCACTTTACCTAAGGCAGTAAGATCAGGTGTAACATTATAAAACTCTTGAGCACCACCTAAAGCCACCCGGAAACCTGTCATCACCTCATCAAAAATAAGTACAGCGCCATATTCATCACAAATCTTACGTAGGCCTTCTAAAAATCCTGCTTTTGGAGGAATACAGTTCATATTTCCTGCAACTGGCTCAACAATAATGCATCCAATCTCTTCTCCCATCTCAGAAAATAACGCCTCTACAACTTCTAAATTATTATATTCAAGTGTCAGAGTATGTTTAGCCAGGTCTTTAGGCACTCCAGGCGAAGTTGGCACACCTAAAGTTAGTGCACCTGAACCTGCTTTTACCAATAAAGAGTCAGAATGGCCATGATAACAACCCTCAAATTTTAAAATTTTATCTCGCCCTGTATATCCTCTAGCTAGGCGAATTGCACTCATAGTTGCTTCAGTACCTGAACTTACCATCCGAACTAAATCAATTGAAGGAACAAGATTACAAACTTTCTTTGCAAGAGATGTTTCAATTTCAGTAGGCGCTCCAAAGCCCAATCCTTTCTCTAAAACAGCCTTAACTGAATCTATAATTACAGGATTAGCATGCCCTAGAATCATTGGGCCCCAAGATCCTACATAATCAATATAAGAATTACCATCTACATCATAAAGATAAGCGCCTTCTCCACGCTCAAAAAAAATTGGAGTTCCACCGACACCATTAAAGGCACGAACAGGCGAATTAACCCCCCCAGGCATATAGTCTTGAGCCTCTTTAAATAATGCTGATGATCGATTCATTAGTTTTCCTGAATATTAGTAATAGCTGGGTATTTTTTTAAATGCGAAATATGTGACCAGATAATTAATACATTATCCAATAATAACTTCATATTGACAGTAGTTTGTGACATAGAAATTGCAGAATTAATATCATCTTGTAGATTGAATAAATAATTACTGGATGTCCTCTCAACAACCTTATTTAGCTCTAAATTAGCCCCTTCATGATTTAGGATTTTTATTTTTATCCCTTCATTAATTAGCTGTTGTAAGCATTTTAAAACCCTAATTTCATTACCATCAAATATTTCAGTATCGTATATCTTAGTTGGGCTTATTGCAATCTCTAGTAGTAAATTCTGCCAGTTTTGGTACTGAAAAAAAAAGTCTCCCTTTAAATCCTCTAAAGCCTTATATGGTATTCCATGAGAACTTTCTAATAGCTGCAAAGTATCAAAATCATCCCTTGAATCTTTGTCAATATTTTTTGAGAGCCAATCTGCACTTTCTTGTTCATATGTGTGATTGATATGGATAGTCTGACATCTAGATAAAACAGTTTGTGGAAGGGAGCGAACATGGTGAGCTAATAAAATAATAAGAGTATTTTTTCTAGGCTCTTCTAGAGTCTTTAGAAGACCATTTGCGGCATTTATATTCATTTGATCCGCATAAAAAATAATACCAATTTGAAGTGATTCAGCTGTTTTTCCAAGTGATTCACAAAAAGCACGAACCTGATCAACACGAATATCCTTAGACATAGAGCCTGAGTCATTTAGTTCAGCTCGGCAATAAATTAAATTTGGATAATGCGATCGTCGTATTAATACACCATGCTCTAAATTAGCATTTGGCTCATCTTTTGTTAAAGACAAACAGACTGAACACTTCCCACATGATGACTCTTTACAAAGAAGTTTTTGAATTAGGCTTTGAGCAAAATCAAATTTACCAATTTTTTGAACTCCCGTAATAAGAAGCGCATGTGGTAAACGATTATGATCAATCATTTTATTTATCTTTTTATGGGCACTACTATGCCAAGGCAAATTCATAATGAGTCTAAAAATAATTTAATTTTGTTATGGATTTCACTTATTGAGCCACTTGCATCAATTAATTTTATTCTCTCTGGATATGATTTAGATCTATCAATAAAAACTGATCGCACCCGCTCAAAAAAGGCTCTTTCCTCCAACTCAATCCTATCTTTAGCTGCTCTTGCTTCAACTCTTATCATGCCAACATCAACACTCACATCAAGAAACAACGTTAAATTAGGTTGAAATTCACCTAATACCCAGCTCTCAAGATCAGAAATACGATTTAAGTCAAGCATTCTGCCTCCACCTTGATAAGCAAATGAAGCATCAGTGAATCGATCACTAACAACCCAAGAGCCTTTATTTAGAGCGGGGATAATTTTATTCTGTATTAACTCATTACGAGAGCTAAACATTAGCAATAACTCTGTATCACTATGCATTTCTTTATTATCAACATCTAGCAATAGTGTACGAATTTTTTCACCTAGATCAGTACCACCTGGCTCACGAGTTCTTAGAACATCTATACCTTTTCGCTGCAAATAACTACAAATAAGATCAATTTGAGTACTTTTACCAGAACCTTCAACACCATCAATTGTAATAAATTTTCCTTTATTCATAACTTTCAATTTTAGACTAGTTATTATTTAAATATTTCTTGATATTTTCTTTATGTTTCTCATAGGTTGGAGCAAAAGCATGGCTACCATCTTTTTTTGAAACAAAATATAAATCAGTATTGTTTGAAGGATGAAGGGCGGCGAACAAAGACTGATAACCTACAGAAGAAATTGCTCCTGGTGGCAGCCCTTTATTTCGGTAGGTGTTATATAAACTATTTATCCTTAAATCACTCTTCTTAAGTGGAGGGGAGTAAGCATCTCCTAAAGCATAAATAACAGTTGGGTCAGTTTGAAGACGCATACCCTCATTAAGTCTTCGTATAAATACACCTGCAATTAATGATTTTTCATCGTCTAGTGCCGTTTCATTTTCTATTAGAGAAGCCAGGATAATTGCTTCATACGGTGACTTAAGTGGCAAGCCTTTATCTCTTTGATCCCACAATACCATTAAATTTTTCTTCAATTCTAGATGAGCCCTTTTTAATACATTCTCAAGACTCTCTCCATAGTTAAAACTATACGTTTCAGGAAAAAACCATCCATCATATGGCTCATTAACCCCAATTGAAGTCATTACCTCCTTAAAAGAGCCACTAGGCACAACAGAAGGATCATTAGTTAATTGATTAAAGTAAAATTTAATAGTTTTGCCTTCTATCAAGGTAACCTTAGTCGAAAGAACAGATCCTGTTGAAATTTTATCTATAAAAGTCCATACACTTGTGCCTGGCAATATCTCATAATATCCTGACTTTAATTTTTTATTAGCATTAAGAAACTTACTGAATGAGGTAAAAAATAACTCAGACTTTATAAGCCCCTTATCACTCAATTCTTTGGCAATAGAGCCTATTGAAGATCCTTTTTTAACCTCAAATATATAGCTTTCAGAAACCATCATATTTTTTGAAGAAAGCGACCAGATTGTAAATAATAACAGAACAAGTAAAGCTGCTAATTTTGTAAAGTTTTTATTCTTATGGCTTATGGACATGTCCAAGAACTAATTTCCTTTGCTTTAGATAAAAATGCTTTTTGAATCTTTTCTGTTAGTGGGTTTTTACCAAGCTTATGACTCTCAATTGAATGGACAGGTTGAACGCCTATCACGCTATTTGAAATAAACACCTCGTCTGCCTTTTGAGCTTGATTAATAGAAATATTACTTTCTAAAGCTTCCATTTTAAGTGACATTGCAAGCTCAAGAATAAGCGATCTTCTGCTACCCACAACACCACACCTATCTAATTTAGGTGTTAATAACTTATTTCCAAATATAAAGTAGATATTACCTTGAGTTACCGATATGATATTTTCTTTTTCATCAAGCATAATTGCCTCATTACTTAACAAGTTAGACCTTGCTAAAATCTGTTCAAGCCTATTGCAATGCTTTATACCAGCTAGTTGTGGATTTGAATGATAACCACTTTTTGCATATTCAAGAGAAAATTCTCTATTAAATAAAGGTTGATGCATTTCAGAAACAATAACAACTCTTACAGGCTCAATGTCATCTTTATAGCCATACCCTCTAAGAGAATCACCTCTTGATAAGATCAACTTAACAATGCAATTTTTCTTGGGAGATAACTCAAATGCCTTCTTTATATCGCTCAGCCATATACTCATATCTATCTTATTAATGTTGAGTTTTTCACGGCCTATTTCTAAACGAGAGAAATGTCGTGGCCAAAATAAAATTTGATTATCCATAGCAACACAAGTTTCAAATAATCCATCTCCATATTGCATATTTCTATTAAACACACTAATAGTATTTTGTCTTTCTCCATTAATTAAAACAATTGCTCTCATCTGCTAAAAATTATCGACCTCAAGGGTAATATTATAATGAAAGTAATTACATACTCTCTACTCCTAAGATGATTTAACATATAAATAAACAGGGCGAGTTAAAAGTAAGGTTAAATTGGTATTTAAATAAACAATTAATTAAATTAAAATACGTTTTAGTTATGGCTCTTTCTAATCAAACTATTAATAATACGCATAGACTAAACATTTTGTGGCTTGCTATATTTCTTTTTACCCTTGCTCTATGCGCGCCATGGTTTAATTTATCAATATCGAATCACACTTTTGTAAAATCTTATGTTGCTTTTTTCGGATCTGGTTTTTTATTTCTATCAACTCTATATATAAATCGAAATACTGAAAATAAAGGCTTAAGAATCAGCTTAATTAAAATCTCAGCTTTAACTTTATTCAGCCTAGGTGTTTTAAGTATTTTATGGTCTGTTAATTTAGACTTTACTTTTTCGAAATTATTTCTATGGCTATCGTCAATGTTTTGCTTTATGGTTGGCCTTAATTTAAAAATAATAACTGAAGAATTAAGAAAATTGGCTTGGATTCTCTTAATTACTGGGAGCCTAATATCGTTTATTGGCATAACTCAATACTATATTGATCCATTTTCTCTAGCTGAAGCCGTTTCCCCAGGGTCAACTTTTGGAAACAAAAATGTTGCTAATCAAGCGTTAATTTTATTATTACCATTTTCATTTTATTTACTCTCAAGTAAACATAAAGGCATACTTCTACCTTGGTTAATTTCATTTTTAACGACATCTATTATAGTTTTTATTTTCTTAACAGAAAATCGGTCTGCAATTTTAAGCGTACTTACTCAATTAGTTTTCTTAATAACCTTTCTTATTATAAAAAATAAGGACAAAAATAAAAAAAACTTATTGGACAAAAATAATATTAGTGCCATTTTATTATTTGCCATAGCTGCTGTTCTTATTATAAAAATACCATCCCTTAATTTTGAGACAGTAAAAGTTGGTATGGAAAGTGTTTCTTCAATTGACTCAATTGACAACTTAGATAATAGTGAAAAAAGCATTTCAATAGATAGTCGTTTTCATATCTGGTCTTCCGCGATTAATATGATTAAAGATAGTCCAATTATTGGAACAGGTCTTGGAAGTTTTGCTCACAATGTTGGAAATGAAGGCTACAGTTCTTTACAAGTCAAAGGTGTTCAGAGAGCACATAATGATGTTTTAGAAACTGTTGTGGAGTTAGGGATTTTTGGTTTAATTGGTATCATCTTATTATTAACTTCGATCTTAACCAGTATTCGCAAAATATATACTACAAGCAGTAAAGAAATTGGATGGTTTTATTACATCGTGTTTGTATCTCTAACAGGTGCATTTGTGAATGCACAATTTAGCTTTCCTTTCCAACAGGCAATGCCACTTGTGTTGATAGGATTATTTTTAGGCATTATTGCAAACCAACATGACAAGTCTTCAAATGCAATAAAGATAATTAATTTTAATTTTAATTTTAAGAAACCTGTATTAGCTTTTTTTTGTTGTATTTTTTTGAGTATCTCTTTTATTTACGTAAGCTGGATAAATGCTTATAACATTTGGAATGATAATAATATTAAAGGACAATATAATGATTTATCTTTTCTAGATACTCCAATTTATCATAGTGGAATATTAAGTCTTCTTAGCAGGACTAGTGCTAAGTATTCAAGTAATAATGATTACAAAACATCAATACTCATAGATAATCACATTATCAAACGTTGGCCTAACCATATTATTTCATTATTTAGGCTAGGGTATTCATCTCACCAAATTGGGCAAAATAAAGATGCCTTAGTGTATGCTGATAAATTAAAAGTAGTAGAGCCTCCTGGTCTTTATGGTAACTACATAATTAAAATGTTAGCATACATATCTGAAAATAAAACTAAAGAATTTCACCAAACTTTTAATGAGTTACTTTCAAAACCAGAGCGCTTATTATCAATTGATACAAACACATACCACTATCTATTATTCTTCACTCTTGAATCCGAAAAACTCTCACCTCTAGCCTCAAGTCTCTACGAAAAATATATCAAACATCATGGCTTCTACTGTGAAGTGGAAAACAATATAGCTATTCATTATTTTAATTTAGAGGAATTTGAAAAAGCAGCCTATCATGTAAATGAAGCATTACAAAAAGATGATTATTGCTTAAATCCTCTCTTAATCTCACACCTAAAAAGCATGAAATTCCTTTAGTCTAAAACAAGGCTGACTAAAAGATTTAAGAGTACGAGCAGCAATAATCCACTACAGATTTTACTTTCAACTTAAAAGAACTCTTTGCAGGAACCTCAAAAGACTCCCCACCATGAATCACTCGCCATTTAACCTCTCCAGGAAGTAATATATCCATTTCACCAGCCGAAATTTCCATTAATTCATGCTGCTCAGTTTTAAATTCAAATGATCCTGGCATCATGATTCCAAGAGTTTTGACAACTCCGTCACTAAACTTAACCTTCCTACTTGTAACCTTGCCATCAAAATAGATATTTGCAGCCTTAATTATTTCCACATTTTCAAATGATGATTTATTAAGTTTAAGCTTAGTAGATTCAAGTTTTTTTGTTAAATCTAAAATATGACTTAAAATTGCTTTTTGTTGATCAGTCATATTCTCATAAATATAATCTACATTATTTAATGAAACTATACTATTTTCTTTAGACATTATCTCTCCTTAAATTTGATCCATAACATACTGCGTTAAAAGAGGCACTGGCCTTCCTGTTGCACCTTTTTTTGACCCTCCAAGCCATGCAGTTCCTGCAATATCAATATGCGCCCAAGAGTAATTTTTAGTATACCGCGCTAGAAAACATGCGGCAGTTACAGTGCCTGCCTCTCTTCCGCCAATATTTGCCATATCTGCAAAATTAGACTTAAGTAATTCGTCATATTCATCATCGAGAGGGAGCTGCCAAACTGTATCCATTGCTGAAATACCTGAAGCTTTAAGGCTATCAGCAAGATTTTGGTCATTAGACATAACGCCAGAGTGATGCTTACCTAATGCAACAATTACAGCACCGGTAAGAGTCGCAACATCAATTACGACTTTAGGATTAAATTTTTCACAGTAAGTTAGAGCATCACAAAGAATCAACCGGCCCTCTGCGTCTGTATTTAGAATCTCTATAGTTTGGCCAGACATACTTTTTACCACATCTCCTGGTCTAGAGGCGTTGTGAGCAGGCATATTTTCAACAGTAGGCACTACAACTGTTAAGTTAACTTTAAGGCCCATCTCCGCTATCGCGCTCATGGTTCCAAGAACTGATGCAGCCCCACACATGTCATACTTCATCTCATCCATACCAGATCCTGGCTTTAACGAAATACCACCACTATCAAAAGTCACCCCTTTTCCAACTAGAACAATCGGATCTTCTTTTCCACCATTAGAGTAATTTAAACTAATTAGCTTTGCAGGTTGAGACGATCCAAGAGAAACTGAGAGTAATGAATTCATCCCCAAGGCCTCCATATCTGACTCCTCTAAAACCTCACATTTCAGTTTGTAGGTTGATGCTAATAATTGAGCTCTTTCAGCAATATAAGTTGGCGTACATATATTAGGCGGCAAGTCGCCTAACTCTCTTGCCAGAGCCATTCCATTTGCAATTGCAACTCCTTTACTAATTTCTGTAATACCATTATTTTCAGAATGAATATTCACCGCCTCAAGAACAGTAGCTTTCTTTTCCACTTCTAAGCCAACTTTTTTTATCTGGTAACTTTCATTTTTTAACACTCGAGCAGTTGTAATTTGCAACCAAGAATCGTCACATCCCTCTACTTCAAGACTTGGTATTACAACATTTTTTACTTTTGTACCATCCATGGCTGAAGAAAGTGACTTAAGCACCTTAATATATTTTTTTTGAGTTAATGGCGACTCTCCTAAGCCAATTGCTAATACCCTTTTTGATTTATAGCCTTCGACCTTACCAAGCATTAGGGTTTCACCTAGACTTGCTTCAAAACGATGGAGCTCAAGAAGCCCTTGAAGAATTCTATTTTCATTAGTTGTATCTTTAAAAACAAAAGCGACTGAGCAGTCACCACTGTAATGATCCGCTGCTTGATGAGTAACAAAAAATTCCATGACTTTTTCCGAAAATTATAATCTCGGTATTCTACCAAAAAACTGTAAAATTTACTTCTTTAATCTTGAATTTTTAATATGAAAAAGCTTCTTCTTTTATCTTTAATCATAATTACTAACTCCGTAACTGCAAATGTTGATAAGGTTTTTGATAATTTAAAGCCATTCTTCCCAACTATTAAAACTGAGAATATAAGTAACTCAGAATTGGAAGGTTTTTACGAGGTAGTTCTTACCAATCCTCAGATTGAGGTTTTGTATATTTCGCTTGATGGACGTTATGTTATTCAAGGTGCAGTAACCAACATAGAGTTAATGGCTAATCTTTCTACTAAAAGAATAAACTCAGAAAAAATTAAAATTTTAAATAGTATTGATGAAAATAATAAAATAGTTTTCAAGGCCGAAAATGAGCAATACATTCTCCATGTTTTTACGGATGTAGATTGTCCTTATTGTGCAAAGCTTCACTCAAATATGCAGGGTATGAATTCTCTAGGTATAACAGTTAAATACTTAGCTGCTCCAATTGAACAACTTCATCCAAATGCACAAAGCGCTATGGAAAAAATATGGTGTGCTGAAGATAAAGCCATTGCAATGCACAACTATAAAACTAATCGTTATTTACCTAATAGCCCTGATTGCATAAATCCTGTTGAAGATCAACTTGCAATCTCTAAGCAATTAGGAGTTAATGGAACGCCTTCAATCTTCCTTGAAAATGGCTCAAATATTCCTGGCTACCAAGAGCCAAATCAACTTTTAAATAGTATCTTACAAGCAATTGCTCAATAACGAAAACTCTAGGGTTATAGCTCATAAAGCCATCTGCCTGGTAGCTTTAGAGAAGCAAGCTTTATCGGATGCCTTATTTCCAGCGGAAAGTACTGAATCTCCTTTTGCAAAATCCTTGGTATATGGCTCAATCCGATTCTATCATCATCTTAATGACATAATTACGCCCCGTATAAAGAAGCCTTTAGAAAGGAAAAACCTTGATATCCATAGTTTATTAATTCTTGGAGCATATCAGCTTCTATATACTGATATTTCAAGTCATGCAGCAATCAATGAAACTGTTGAAATTGCAGAAAAAATTGGAAAAACCTGGGCCAAAGGTTTTGTTAATGCAATACTTAGAGGAATTGATCGAGATAAAGACTCAATCTTGAAGACAGCTCATCATTCTCATCCAAGCTGGCTTGTAAAAAAAATAAAAAAAGATTACCCGTTAAACTTCCAAGAAATATTTTTTGAGAATAATAAAAAAGCACCAATGTCAATTCGAGTTCACCCATCGGTTGATCTAAGCGCTTTTCAAGAAAAATTAAAAAAACAAGATATATGTTCTGAGAAATCAAACATTGCCCCGCAAGCACTTATTCTTGAGAGTGCTGTAAAAGTAGGCAGCCTACCAGATTTTGAAAAAGGGTCTTGCTACGTGCAGGATGTATCTGCTCAACTTGCAGCTCATCTAGTCTTACCAAAAAAAGGGGAATTAATTCTTGATGCATGTTGTGCTCCTGGAGGTAAAACAACTCACATAGCTGAACTATGTCCTGAAGCAAATATAGTTGCTCTAGATAATGATGAAATACGGTTAATAAAAGTTAAAGAAAATATTGATCGCCTTAAAACTAAGAATGTTGAAATGATTTTTGGGGACGCAACAAGGCAAGACTGGTGGGACCAAAAACAGTTTGATAAAATCTTAATTGACGCCCCCTGTTCAGGAACAGGAGTCATTCGAAGACACCCAGATATTAAACTATTAAGAAAACTAAAAGATGTCAATCAAATTACTAAAATTCAAGCGTTAATTCTTGATAATTTATGGCATCTCTTAAAGCCCGGTGGAGAGCTTATATATGCTACTTGCTCAGTTCTTCGAGATGAAAACGAGAGACAAATTGTTAGCTTTCTTGAAAGGTTTAAAGATGCTACCAACGAAGAAATATCCCTTTCATGGGGAGATGGGTTCATTGGAAAACAACAACTTCCTAAGAAAATATATGACGGCTTTTATTATGCCAAACTTACAAAAAAGCTATAAAAGTTAATTGCCTTTATTTTTCCTCAAGTGCAATTTCTAAAACCTGATCTATCCACTTAACTTTAATAATCTCAAGTTTACTTTTAATTTTTTCGGGCACTTCAGATAACTCACGCTCATTATCTTCAGGAATAATGACAGTTTGAATCCCGCCCCGCATCGCCGCAAGTAATTTTTCTTTTAGCCCACCAATTGGAGTTATTTCGCCCCTTAGAGTTATTTCTCCAGTCATTGCCACTGCAGCTTTTACCTTTCGACCTGTTAAAACCGACACAAGAGCGGTGCACATTGCAGCTCCAGCACTTGGACCATCCTTCGGAGTTGATCCATCAGGCACATGAATATGAATATCAAGTTTTTCATGAAAGTCATCCGCTATGCCAAGTGATTCAGCGCGCAATCTTGTTACAGACATTGCCGCCTGAATAGATTCCTTCATGACATCACCAAGCTGGCCTGTGTAATTGAGCTTTCCTTTACCTTTATATGAAGAAGCTTCAATTGTAAGCAAGTCTCCACCAACAGATGTCCATGCCAGTCCAGTCACTTCACCAATTTGGTTGTGTTCTTCAGCAAGACCAAAGCGATATTTTTTCATACCCAAAAATTTTGGAAGGCTTTTTGAATTGATAATTGCTCTAGCTTTTCGTTTTTTTAGAGTGATATCTTTAATAACCTTTCTACAAATACTTCCGATTTCGCGGTCGAGGCTTCGAACTCCTGCCTCTCTTGTGTAATAACGAATAATATCCATTATTGCGGAGTCTTTAAAAATAATTTCAGAGCTTTTAACACCATTATTTTTCATTTGTTTAGAAATTAGATGGCGCTTAGCAATTTCAAGCTTCTCATCTTCAGTATATCCAGACAAGTGAATAATTTCCATGCGATCTATTAATGCTTCAGGAAGATTTAAAGAGTTTGCAGTAGCAACAAACATGACTTGGGAAAGATCATAATCAACTTCTAGGTAATGATCATTAAAAGTATGATTTTGTTCTGGATCTAAAACTTCTAGCATTGCAGAGCCAGGATCTCCTCTAAAATCAGATGCCATCTTATCAATCTCATCTAATAGAAATAATGGATTTTTTACATTAACTTTTTGCATTTTTTGGACAATTGAACCAGGCATTGCCCCAATATAAGTTCTTCTATGGCCTCGAATTTCAGCTTCGTCTCGAACTCCTCCAAGAGCCATACGAACATATTTACGATTGACTGATTTTGCAATTGACTCTCCAAGAGAAGTTTTTCCAACTCCTGGTGGTCCGACCAAACATAATATATTCGCTTTATTATGGGTGACTCGACTTTGGACTGCTAAGTGCTCCATGATCCTCTCTTTAACTTTATCCAAACCATAGTGATCTTCATCCAGAATTCTTTGAGCTTTTACCAAATCTTGGTTTGTTTTCGTTTTTTTACTCCAGGGAACTAAGCATAAATTTTCTATGTAAGTCCTAATGATTGAAGCATCTGATGATTGAGATGACATTCTTTGAAGCTTATTAAGCTCTCCTTGGGCCTTCTTCTTAGCTTCTTTAGGCATTTTTGCCTTATTAATACTGTTTTGTAATTCTTCAATTTCATTCTCATCATCAACAGTTCCAAGCTCTTTTTGAATGGACTTCATTTGCTCATTCAAATAGTAATCCCTTTGGTTGGATTCCATCTGTTTGCGCACTCGACTTTGAATTTTTTGCTCTGCGCCAAGAACATCTAGCTCTCCTTCAAGGATTGATAGAATTTTCTCGAGTCTTTCTCTTGCCTCACTGCTCTCAAGCAAGTTCTGCTTTTCTTCAATTTTAAGATTAAGATTTGCAATAATGACATCACTGAAACGCTCAATATCTGTAATCTCTTTAAGTACTTTATACACTTCTTCAGGAATTTTTTTACTGAGCTTGATATATTTTTCAAAGTTTTCAAGGGCTAAACGCATCATAGCCTTTATCTCAGTGTCATCATCATGAGTCAAACTACAGTCACTTAAAATTACTTCTGTATGTTCACCTAAATCAACAAATTCTTCGATTTTTGCTCTTTTAACACCTTCGACTAAAACTTTAATAGTTCCATCTGGAAGTTTCAGTAATTGAAGAATTGTTGCGAGGGTACCAACCTTGTGAAGCTGCTCATTATTTGGCTCTTCAATAGTTTCATCTTTCTGGGTAACTAAAAAAATATTCTTATCAGCCTCCATAGCCTGAGTAACTGCATTAACTGAAGATTTTCTTCCTATAAATAAAGGAATTACCGTGTGCGGGAAAACTACTACATCTCTAAGAGGAAGTAGTGGAATTGATTGCTTGCTTAAGCCGTTTGGCTCTGTGATGATTTCTGTTCCCATAATAATGAAACGCCTTGCTTGTCTAGTAATCTTTCTAGATAGTGTCGAGTGACATTAATTTCAAGTAGCCATTGCCCAAATTCATTCATTATTTCTTTTTGAATAAATCCGACTTTATGAATTTCACTTCTAATATAAGCAGATTGAACATCTAACTTAATTCCTGCAAAAGTCATCATTCCACTTAAACTCTGCGAAAGCGCCTGATAAAGCAGATCTATACCTTCTCCCGTATGAGCTGAAATCCAAACTCTATAAATATTACCATCATGGTCTTTATCAAGACGAGGTTTAAAATCAGCAATTCCATCAATCTTATTCATTACAATAATTTTTGGAATATCTTGTGCCTCTATTTGCTCAATAATATCCTCTACCTGCTCAATTTTATCCCTATTATTAGGATCTGACGCATCGACCACATGAAGTAGGACGTTAGCTTGTCGTGTTTCTTCAAGAGTCGACTTAAAAGCCTCAACCAGCTCATGAGGTAGATCTTGAATAAAGCCAACCGTGTCAGCTATAACTGCCTCGCCAGAAGCTGGTAAGATAACACGTCGAATAGTTGAGTCTAGTGTAGCAAATAACTTGTCATCTGCATAAACTTTGGCCTTAGTTAGAAGGTTAAAGAGTGTTGATTTTCCTGCATTGGTATATCCTGCAAGTGAAATCATAGGAAGTTGATTCTTAATTCGGGATTTACGTCCCAAATCATGCTGCTTATGAACCTTATCTAATCGCTTATTAATATTTTTTATACGTACCGAAATTAATCGCTTATCAGTTTCTAGCTGCGTCTCACCTGGTCCACGAAGTCCAATACCACCTTTTTGTCTTTCAAGGTGTGTCCAGCCTCTTACAAGTCTAGTAGATAGATGCTTTAACTGCGCTAGCTCTACTTGCAACTTTCCCTCAAAGGAGCTTGCTCTTAATGCAAAGATATCTAATATTAAGCCAGTTCGATCCATCACTTGACACTTTAATGCTTTCTCTAAATTACGCTCTTGAGAGGGGGATAGCTGTAGAGAAAAAATAACTAGATCGATTTCATTGTCACACACAATTGTTGCTAGCTCATCAACCTTGCCCGTGCCAATAAAAAACTGGGCTTTAGTAATGCTTCTTTTAACTGTTATAGTATCAATAATACTGAGACCAGAGGAAAGTGCCAACTGTTGGAATTCACCAATACTACTTGATGCCTTTCTATTTGAAGTTAGCTCAATATGAACCAATATAGTTCTTTCACCTTGACCAACTGCATCTTTTTGGCGATCAAAAAGCTCCATAGATATTCTTAAGAGACCAGTATATATAAGATGAAATTAATCAACTTGCTTTACGAATATTGCTTTGTTTTTTATCAGAAACATGAACAATCATAGGTTGTTTTTTTCTTTCCACAACCTCTTTATCTACAACAACCTCTTTAACGCTTGGAGTAGAAGGTATTTCATACATCGTCTCCAGAAGTAGATCTTCTAAAATAGCTCTTAAACCCCTCGCACCAGTTTTCCTTTTTAGCGCAAGTTTAGCAATCGCTAAAAGAGCATTTTTTCTTATCGTCAGCTTAACACCCTCAATGGCAAAAAATTGCTGAAACTGCTTGACTACAGAATTTTTGGGCTTCGTAAGAATTTGAACCAATGCCTCTTCATCAAGCTCATCTAAAGAAGTATGAACAGCTAAACGACCGACTAATTCAGGAATTAATCCAAATTTAATTAAATCATCTGGCTCTAAAAATTTATAAAGCTCAGTTAATGTTTTTTTACCGCTTGCTTCCTTAACGTTAGCAGAAAAACCAATACCAGTAGCCTTTTCAATGCGCCTATCAATTACTTTCCCAAGCCCATCAAATGCACCGCCACAAATAAACAATATTTTTGAAGTGTCAACATCAATAGTTTCTTGGTTAGGATGTTTTCTACCTCCCTGAGGAGGAACCGATGCAATAGTACCTTCAATCAACTTAAGCATGGCTTGCTGAACTCCTTCACCAGAAACATCTCTTGTGATTGAGGGGGAGTCAGACCGGCGTGAAATCTTATCAATTTCATCTATAAAAATAATGCCTTGTTCTGCCCTTTCTGGATCAAAATCACATTTTGAGAGCAGGCTTTTAATTACATTCTCTACGTCATCACCAACATAGCCAGCCTCTGTTAAAGTTGTTGCATCAGCAACAGCAAAAGGTACGTCCAAAAAACGTGCCAGAGATTGCGCAAGAAGCGTTTTGCCACTTCCTGTTGGACCTATAAGTAAAATATTTGATTTATCAAGCTCTACATCGTTTGAGATGTAATTTGTTTTTAGTCGCTTATAGTGATTATAAACTGCCACTGACAGAACTTTTTTTGCATGGGACTGTCCAATCACATACTCATCTAAAGAGGCGTACAATTCTTTCGGGGTATTATTCCAATCCTGATGTTGATCTTTTTTATCTTTGATAGTTTGCTCTTGAATCAGGCTGTAACAGGAGTCTATACATTCATCACAAATGTAAACTCCCGGTCCTGCAATTAGGCGAACTACTTCATCTTTGTGTTTTGAGCAGAACGAACAGCTAAGGTCTTCAGTATTTTGGTCCATAGACAAACTTAAATTTATCGCTTATTAATTACTTTATCAATGAGTCCATATTTCGCAGACTCGCTTGCTGACATAAAATTATCTCTATCAGTATCTTTCTGAATATTTTTCATACTTTGACCAGTATGGTCCTTAAGTATGGTGTTTAAGTTATCTCTAACTTTAAGAATTTCTTGTGCATGAATATCTATATCGCTTGCCTGACCGGAAAATCCTCCAAGAGGCTGATGAATCATCATCCTAGCATGAGGTAGCGCAAACCTTTTCCCCTTAGTACCAGCTGTAAGAAGTAATGCACCCATACTTGCCGCCTGTCCAATACAAAGAGTAGAAATATCTGGCTTAATAAATTGCATTGTGTCATAAATAGCAAGTCCTGCAGTTACTGAGCCGCCTGGTGAATTTATATACAAATGAATATCTTTGTCTGGATTCTCAGATTCTAAAAAAAGCAACTGAGCTACTACTACATTTGCAGTGTAATCTTCAACCGGACCAACCATAAAAACAACTCGCTCTTTGAGAAGCCTAGAATAAATATCATAAGCCCTCTCTCCTCTTCCAGAGCTCTCAATTACCATTGGGATTTGATTTAAGTTTTGAATTGTCATATTAATTTTGTGGGCTCATTATTTCTAAAAAGGTCTTGTCTGTCATCGTTACTTTGGCTTGATTTGCAACATGTTTCGCAACCATATCTTCAACGACAATTGATTCAATATTAGCAAGTCTTGAAGGATCTGTATTATACCAATCAATCATTTGCTGAGCACTTTCACCATATTGGAGTGCCATTTCATTAAGTTTAGCATCAACCTGTTCTTTTTCAGCTTTTATTTCACCATCTGTTGCAATTTTATTAATTAACAAACCAAGTTTAACTCTTCTTGCCGCTTCCTCTTGAAACATTTCTGCAGGTAATTTACCTTTAGAAGGCATACCTTGCTGCTCCATTCTAGATTCCATATCTTGCTGTAGCTTGAGCGACTCAGCAGAAACACTGCCTTCAGGCACCTCAAAATCATTTGCATCTAAAAGAACTGAAAATGCGGTGTCTTTATTTTGCTGAACTAATCGAGATTCTAATTCAACTTGCATCTGCTTTGACATTCTCGATTTCATAGTTTCAAAATCTTTTTCACCAAATTTTTTGGCAAATTCATCGTCTCTCTTTACTTCTGTTGGTGAGCCTACTTCATTAACAGTAACTTTAAAAATGGCCTCTCTTCCTGCCAGATTTTCTACATGATAATCTTCCGGAAATGTTGCAGCTACTTCAACTGTTTTTTCAGGTGCGATATCTATAAGACCTTTTTCAAAACCTTCAATCATAGTACCTTTGCCTAAAACAATTTCAAAACCCTCAGCAGCTCCACCTTCAAATGACTCTCCATCAAGTAAGCCTTCAAAATCTATAATTAAACGATCCCCTTCTTTAGATTTTCTCTTGACAGTCTTATATTCAGTTGACCTATCTTGTAGATCTTGAAGAGCTCGTTCCTCATCTTCTTCAGTAACTTTTGAATTAATCTGATCCATAGTTAAGCTTTTTAAAGAGCCCACTTTGATCTCTGGAAACACTTCAAACTCTATTGTATAAATAAAACTGTCTGAATTCTCAGTATCTACATTCACCAATGACGGCTGAGCAGCTGGAGAAACATCTGCATCTTTAAGGGCATCCGCCAAAGTTTCAGTAACAATTTCATTAGCAGCATCGGATTTAGCACTACCGCCAACGCGTTGGCGCAAAATTGAAGCTGGAATTTTTCCTTTCCTAAAGCCATCAATACGAACTTTTGAGGCAAGGCTCTTGATAATTCTTTCTGTTTTTTGATTGAAAGTGTCTACAGGCAATTCAACCACAAGGGATCTTTTTAATCCCTCAAGTTTAGTGAGTGAGGTCTTCATCTAGTTATAAATCCGTAACTTATTAAAAAAAAATAAATTATACAGGATTTTCTTACCCAAAAAATTGCACTAAAAGCGAGACCCTGTATAGCTTACTTTGTAATCTGATAAAGATAGCCATTCTTGATTTATTTCAACCCCCCAACCAGGCTTGTGGATCATCTCAAGACACCCATCAATAATTTTATAGTTTGGGTAAAAAATATTATCTTGCCATGGATAGTAATCAGGACCTTCTATTGAAAACTCCAAATATTTTCCTGGGTTTTTAATAGAACCCATTATATGGGCTGAAAAAAGTGTCACTAGAGAAAGGTTTGCTGAATGCAGAGTTACAGGTAGATTTGCCTTCTCTGCCATCTTTGCAACTTCTAGTGTTCTAGTAACGCCTCCCATGTAGCATATATCAGGCTGAACAATATCAACAACCTTAGTATCAATCATATGACTCCAAACTCTCATATCATTGTCTTGCTCGCCCCCACTGATATCAATATCTAGTGCATTTTTAACTTCTCGAGTCCAATCTGGCTTCCAATATGGGCAAGGTTCTTCAAAATGACTTACGCCATAATCTTGAAGCATGTGTCCAACTTCAATTGCCTTTTTAGGGCTAAAAGCACTATTTGCATCAACAAGCAAAGCAACATCATTTCCTAGAACTTTTCTCACTTCTTTTATAATTGCCTCAGTTCGCCCTGGCCATTGATCAAAATCATGGCCACACTCTTTTCCAATCCTAAATTTAAATGCGAAATAGCCATTTGCTTCCTTTAACGCAAGAAGTCTTTCGGCCTCGGCTTGAGGACTAATCTCTCTCTGCATACTTGATGCGTAAACTGGAATAGATTGTTTTTCACCGCCCAAAAGCTGGCAAACACTCTTGTTCGCACGCTTAGCTTTAATTTCCCAAAGCGCAGTATCAATTCCACTTAAAGCTCTATAAAGGTATGTACCAGGAAACTTATGCTCTCTCTCTAAGACCTCTCTATTTATATCTTCAGTATTAAATCCACTGAGTCCTAGAATATGAGGAGCAACTTGTCTATGAACTACCTGAGCACTAATATCAGAATTATAGGTAGAGGTTTGACCCCATCCTTCATCGCCCTCATCAGTTCTTATGCGAACTAAACCGACGTATTCATTCGTAAAAGTTTCAATACTAATTATCTTCATAAGGATTCTTTAATAACTTTAATTATTTTTTGCACTTTCTAATATTAAATCTGATGCCTTTTCACCAACCATGATAGTTGCGGCATTAATATTACCACAAACTATTTGAGGAAATATTGAGGCATCTGCCACTCTCAGATTTTTGATTCCATGAACTCTCAGATTGCTATCAACAACATTTTTCAGTGGATCAGGGCCCATTCGGCAAGTACTACAAGGATGAAAAACAGTCCAAACTGTATCTTTGATATGTTGAATCATTTGCTCATCAGTCTGACATTCCTGCCCAGGACGAAACTCTTCTCCAATAACTTCTCTAAAACTATCGGTTTTAGCCAACTTCCTAAGGACCTTAACCCCCTCTAATAAATCTCTGATGTCTTCTTTATGAGAAAGGTAGTTAGGTTCAATGATTGGAGGCTTTAATGGGTTATTACTTTCAATATGAACTCTTCCCCTTGAAAGAGGACTACAACTTGAAATTCCAAATAACATTGCTGAAAAGGGATCTGGGCTCATCATTGCCCTTCTTTCAGGAGATTCCAGAGAGTAACTAACGGGTGAAAAATAAAGCTGGATATTGGGCTTCTCAAGACCATCACGTGTCTTAATGAATCCTCCTGATTGATTGACACTTAAACTCAGTGGCCCTCTTCTTGTAATAATATATCTTAGACCCTGATATATCTTTCCTAGAAATGGCCTTAACTGATCATTTAGGGTTGGTACTTTACTTTTATAAAAATAACTAACCCCCAAATGGTCTTGTAGGTTTTCTCCAACAGCTGGACTATCTTGAATTAAAGAAACTGCAGCTTTATCTAAAACATCTTTTGGGCCTACTCCTGAAAGCTGAAGAAGCTGAGGAGAATTGATTGATCCTGCGCTTAATATAACCTCACATGAAGCCATAACTTGATGAATCTTACCTGACTTAATATACTCAACTCCATAAGCCTTTTTATCTTTAATTAATACTCTTGAAACTAAAGCATTTTTAATAATAGTAAGATTAGTACGACTCTTTATTGGCCACAAGTAAGCTCTTGAGGAGGACATCCGCTGACCCTTGTGAGTTGTGATTTGAAAGTTGCCAACTCCTTCCTGATTTTTTCCATTCATATCTCTATTAAGATTAATACCAATCTCTTGAGCTGCAGATAAAAAATTCTTACATAATGGGTGCAACTGGTCAGACACCTCCGAGACATTTAATGGCCCATCACCGCCTCTAAAACTATCAGCACCATTTTGCCAAGATTCCATTTTCTTGAAGTAGGGCAGAACATCATTATATGACCAACCTGTATTTCCCATCTCAGACCACTGATCAAAATCTTTATGATTTCCTCTAACATAAACCATTGCATTAATTGAACTAGATCCACCCAAAACCTTTCCTCTTGGCCAATAACTTGGCTTATTATCAGCCTCTGGACTTGGTTTTGTCATGTACATCCAATTAACAGCTTTTTGATGGTAAGTCACCCCATAACCAATTGGCATTTGAATAAAGAATCTACGATCTGAACCACCAGCCTCTATTAGCAAAACGTTATTAGATGAATTTTTACTAAGCCTATTTGCAACGACACAGCCGGCGGAGCCGGCCCCTACAATTATGTAGTCATAATTAGACATAAATTAGAAATAATACGGCCATTTGATAATCAAAATTTAAAATACGTAACATCGTCATTATATTGAAATCAAATACAAATACAAAATAATCTATATACTCATATGCATTATTTTAGAAATTCTTCAATGATCATTTCAGACCCAATTTTTTATTTACTAATTTTACTCGCAGGCGCATTTTTAGCAGGCATAGTAACTGGAGCAACTGGCTTCGCAGGGGGGCTTATACTTAATTCTTTTTGGCTTCATATCATGGAGCCCAATACTGCAATCCCTCTCATTATTATCTCTTGCCTATTAATTTCTGCAGCTCCTATTTATAAATTACGAAAAACGCTTAATTTTTCAAAACTTAGGCCATTCATTTTATTTGGCGTTATAGGTGCCCCTCTTGGAATGTTGTTACTAACTTTAACTGAACCAAATATATTTAAAACCTCTATTGGCATATTTTTAGTGGCGTACACATTATGGATGCTTATAAGCAATAGTTTTTCCATTAAAGTCAATGAGAACAAGTTTTTTGATAGTCTTATAGGCTTAATTAGTGGCCTAATGGGCGGCTTTGCTTCTTTAGGTGGCTTATTGCCAACAATATGGGTCAGCCTTCAACGATTACCAAAAAATACTCAGCGCGGAACTTATGAGCCAATGATTTTTATTACAAGCCTTGCTGCACTTATTAGTTTTTATATTGTAGGCCTTTTCACCATACAAATTGTCTATGATTTTTTTAAAATACTCCCAATATTAATGCTGGGCTCATGGCTGGGTGTAAAAATCTACCCCTTAATAAATGAAGGTTTGTTTCAAAAAATAGTGCTAGTATTAATCCTAATGTCTGGAATTATGCTCTTAATAGGGGCAAATTGATAAGGTTTTTAATAGGAAATAAGACTAAGAATATTATCAACCACTCTAATATCAACTTAAAAATTTTCAGTACTAGTGGTTATTAAGATAGCAATAAACAGTAATCAAATATAAGATAGTTTTAGATATGTGAAGAAACTAGATACTTATTAACTGTATCAAAATTAAGTGGGCCTCCTATTCCATAATCATCATTAAAACTTATTTTTCCATTCTTAATATTTAATTCATTATGAAATAGACTTGTTCTGAGAGGATTTATATTGATATCAGTCTCTAAATAAGCAGAAGGGTTAATGGCAGACATAATGTGGGCAGATGTTAAGAGACCAACACCGCCTCCTAAAAAATGTAGCCATATTTTATTAGTATGAATTTTTTTTGATAAATTATTAATTAAAGAAATACCACCATATTTAGTAAGATCAGGTTGAATATATTTAGATTTATTATTTTGACTAAGAGAAATAAACTCATCAAAGCTATTAATGTTTTCACCAAATGCTAGATCACAACTGGTTGAGTTAATTACATTTTTAAATTCATCTTGGCTAGATAAGGCAGAAATAGGCTCCTCAATCCAGGAAAAATTAAAGCCCTCTAATACATTTAAATAACGGAGTGCCTCCTTAATATTCCATCCTTGATTTACATCTAGCATCATCATTTCATCATTAGCAAAATAATTATCTAAAGACTCTAGTAAATCCATATCTAGTGAGTGATTGAAACCTATTTTTACTTTAAAGGCCTTTATTCCCATTAATTTTGCAGCTGCTATTTGTTCATGAGATGCACTTGGATTTATCCCACTAGCATAAACAGAAATATGATTCTTTGAATCAGGATTTAACAACTTATTAAGAGGTAATTTTTGATTCTTAGCAAATAGGTCCCAAAATGCACAATCTATTCCAGCATTGATGTTACGAAAAGAACCTAGATCTCCTGATTGAACAAAAAGAGTTTTAAAGTTTTCAGAAATTTTATCAATTAGTTTGTTCGGATTTGAAAATTCACAACCAACAATATTTTTATGATAAATGCTATTTAGTAAATGAAACCTATAAGAAGCCCCATCACTTGGAAAATTACACCAGATTTCCCCATATCCAATATTTTTATTAAAATCCTCAAGTTCAATTATTATGCATGGCCTTGATTTCATAACTCCAAAAGAGGTTATGACAGGATTTGTTAATGGAAATTCTAAATAATAAGATCTTAAGGATTTTATTTTAATCAAGATTATTACTTTCCTTTACAAAATTAAACATTGCTGTCCAGTCCAAATCTTTATACTTTGTATCCATTGCCTTTTCATAGACATTGACTACACTTTTTCCTGAAGTTAGCTCAATTCCCTCAGACTCGCCATGCTCAATAGCTAAGCGTAAATCTTTTAAAGCTAAAACGTTTTTAAAACCAGGCCCTATATCATCTATCAGGACCTTTTTAGGATAACTAAAGTTCATATGTCCTTTGCCAGCAGCTGTTGTTGACATTAATTCTATTGCAAGTTTTTGGTCTATCCCTGACTTTTCAACCAATGAAAGTGTTTCAGCAGTAAGAATATTTGAAACAATTGCCATATAGTTATTGATGATTTTCATTTTGCTTCCTGAGCCTATTGCCCCACAATAAACAACATCACTACCCATGCAGTTCAAAATCTCTTCAACTTTAGGAAAGTCTTGCAATGACCCTCCCACCATTATGAGCAAAGTGCCATCAATTGCATTATTAACTAAGCGAGCAACTGGCGCATCAAACATTTGAATATTTTTTGTTTGCAATTGCTTACTTACCTCAATAGAGTCAGCCGGCAATATTGTGCTCATATCAATATAGATTAAATCTGTATTATCTTGATTGATAATTCCATCTTCACCAAGAGCAACATCTTTTACATTTTTTCCAATAGGGAGCATAGATATAAGAAAATCCTGGCTCTTACACAAGTCAGGAATATTGCTTTCTTGTTTAGCACCAACTTCAGTTAATGCTTCAATAGTTTTTTTATCAGAAAATGGATCATAAAAGGAAAGTGCATGTCCATTTTTTAATAAATTTAAAGCCATAGGAAGACCCATTGTCCCAACTCCAATAAAACCTATATTTTTCATATTTCCCCTCTTGTAATTAAACGATATTAATATTTTTTTTGTGAATAAATGCATAAATAGCATCCATTCCTCCCTCATATCCAATACCACTTTCTTTAATCCCCCCATAAGGGATTTCAGGATGTAATGGCGAGGCAGTATTGATAGAGACTCCACCAGCAACAATTTCTTTAGCCATTTTTTCTTGCAAGGCTTCATTAGATGTATAAACGTATGAGGCAAGTCCATAATTTAAAGAATTAGCTTTTTTTATGACGTCGTCATAGTCATTGAACTTAAATAATGCAAGAATAGGACCAAAAATTTCTTGAGTCATCATCTTCGAGCTTTCACTAATATTTTCAATAAGAGTTGGCTCCCAAAAATAACCAATATCCTTATGTCTAGAGCCACCATAAATTATATTTGCACCTTTATTTACAGCATCATCTACGAAATCTTTCATCGCATCCATTCTTCGGGAGTTTGACAAAGGCCCCATTGATGCTTCTTCATTCATACCATTACCTAAAGTAATATTTTGTATCCTCTTTAAAAATCCATCTTTCACTTTATCATATATATTCTCATGAACATAAAAACGACTAGGAGCAATGCAAACTTGACCAGCATTTCTAAACTTAAAGCCAGTTAATGTGTCTAGAGTTGTTTCAATGTCAGCATCTTCTGCAATGATTGCTGGAGAATGTCCACCTAACTCAAGAGTAAATCTTTTTAATGTTTCTGCTGATTTTTTTGCTAAAAGTTTTCCTACTGGAACTGACCCAGTAAAGCTTAACTTCTTAACTTCATCTCTGCTTAATAGGTAATCTGAAATTTCATGAGGAACGCCGAATACCAAATTAATAACATCTTTAGGAAGGCCAGCTTCTTGAAAAATTTTTACAACCTCTATAGCTGTGCCTGGTGTTTCTTCAGAAGGTTTAATAATTACCGAACATCCAGCAGCCAGGGCTGGGGCAATTTTTCGAATAACTAAAGCAATTGGAAAATTCCAAGCTGTAAGGCACAAGCAAATCCCAAGTGGCTGGGGCTTAATAAAAGTTTTTAATCCACTGTCTCTGTCTGCGACCAATTCATCTTTAATTAGTTTTGCGCTAGTTCCATTAAATTTTAAAATAGCAATTGACTGGTTTATCTCCCCAACAGATTCTGCAAGGGGCTTCCCCTGCTCCAAGGTCATCACTTGAGATACTTGATCAGTTCTTTGTGCTAAGATATCTGCAGCCTTTAGAATTATCTGACTTCTTTTATCTGGATGAGTATTTTTCCACTGCTCAAAGCCAATCTCAGAGGATTTAATGGCATCATCTAAATGATACTCACTTGCATGAGGTAGGAACCCTAAAATACTTTCATCCGCAGGGTTTAAGACATCTTCACCACAGCCAAACTCAGTTTCATAAATCCATTTTCCACCAATAAACATCCCAAGTTTTGAATACATAACTCTCCAATGATTAAATTAATTATTAATTATAGAATTTTTCAATTTTTGTAATCTTTTTTGACCTTCTTCATTTATCCAATTTAAAAATTTATCTTCGCCAGATTTGCAAAAGATATCAATAGAATCTTGCCATATTGACCTTCCACACAAGAAGCCTAAAAAATCTATTTTTGAAGACTTGGCAAGCTCTAAACTATGTAAAAAATTATTAAATTTCATTCCTGCACTTAAAAAAACAAAAGGTGTTGAGCCATTCTCAAAACATTCTCTCATTATGTCAGAGCAATTCTCATAACTATAAATTGCAGCAGTGCCATCATTTTGAAATCCATTAACTTCAAACTCATTAAAGGGAAATTCAATTTTAATAATATCTATTTGGTATTCCTCATGGGAAAATTCCTGATAAAGATATTTAATATAGATTGGTTTTTTTAATAAATAACTTTGATAATCAATTTTAGTTCCTTCATCAAAATAGAGAAGTGGCTCAAATAAATAAGGCATATCTAGATCATTACATATTTGACCAACATGCTTAATGACCTTAAATTTTTCATTATTTATTGCTGGATCAGAGTCTGGATTAAAGTACATAAAAAACTTAATAGCAGAAAAATCTTTTATGATTTCATCGTCTTGATGTAATTTCTTTGGAAGTAGGGTTATGCGTGATTTATTATCTATATTGTATGCATCATCCTCAAATGCAATGATTTTAGATGTCTCTATTGAATGTAAAGATGTATCACTCATGTACGTATCATAATCAAATAGAATAGAGGATGCATTAACGCCAAGATTTAAGGCGATTTGCTTCTTGAAGTAATAATAATCTGCTTGCGTAAAACTTTTCCCTTTCTTTTCTTTGATAATGTCTTTTAAGCTAGTTCCTTGATCAATAGCAAGGGCGACAAATTTTTCATCATGCAATAGTTTATTAAAATGTAGCTTCTTATTCATTAAAGGTGAAAATATGGCGCTGAAGATTGAGAAATCCATAGCTTTCTCATCTGCTCAGTTGAATTTAATAATGATATTGAAAATCCCGCACTTTCTTGGGTAGTAATATATTCATTAATTAGTGGCTTGAAACATTTAATTTTATATTTAGCAAGATAATTTTCGACATCGTTATATACAATCAATAGCTCCATTAAAGTAGTTGCGCCTGATCCATTTATAAAAGGTATTACAACATCACCACTTTTATATTTGAAGTCATCAAATATTTTATCCATCATAAATTTTATTATTTTTTTTGAAGAAGAAATTTTTTGTCTTCCATAGCCTGACTCGCCATGAACACCCATACCAATAAAAACCTCATCATCATCTAATTGAAATATTTTTTCACCTGATATTGGAGAGACTCCAGAAGCGACAGCAATTGAAAGTGTTCTTGTTTGGTCTCTAACCGATTTTCCTAAACTTAATAAGGTTTCTTTATTTTCTCCAGTTTCAGAAAGTGCTCCTAAAATTTTATAAATGAAAGTAGTTCCTGCACCACCCCTTCTCTGGTCTTCGTCACCCTTTGGAGCGGAGGCAATATCGTCATACATTAATAATAAGTCAGCATCAATATTATCTTCTTTTGCTAACTCGATTGCCATCTCACCATTCATAACATCACCCGCATGATTTGATATTAAAAGAATAGTTCCAGAATTTTCCTTAAAAACCTCTATACCCTCAAAGATTAAATCTCCAGATGGTGCCGCAAATATGTCTCCAACAACATTTGCATCTAACAGTCCTTCACCAACCCACCCCATTGCAATAGGCTCATGGCCAGATCCATTACCAATTAAGATTGCTGTTTTATTAGTATTTTTTGGTTGTTTTCTTAAAATGATTCTCTTACTAACGCTCGAAAACTTAACTCTATCACTATTAGCCTTTATATAGCCACTGAGCATATCATCAACAATATTGTCTTTATTATTTATAATTTTTTTCATAGAATTGCTTCGAAGTACTCTCTGAGAATAATTTCAGTAGACTTTGCTCCAGGATCAATAAACCCAAGTCCTTTTTCTTCAAGAAATTTAGCCCTTCCAACTTGAGCTTTCATATCTTTTGTTTTAGATAGTGAAAGAGAAAGAATTTCATTAATCTTATTTTTTTCAATTTTTAAATCAGAATTTTTTCTTAAGAATTCTAAAACTGGAATATAGATATCAAGAATACTTTTATCTCCAGCCTTTACTTTTCCTCTCTTCATAATTTTATCTATCGATTTCTCAAAAATTTCAATGATTGATTGAGTTAAATTTAATTTATCTATTTTTCCAGACTCATTAAAAAAAATCGACATTAAGATTCCTGATGCGCCACCCATTTCAATTCTCATTTGTTTTGAGATAGTTACCATAGTGTCATCTAGTGGTGAATTAAGATTTTCTAAAAAAGATTTCTTTACAACAGTCATTCCTTTAAGGATTGTAGATCCATGATCACCATCTCCTACAAGTTGATCTAATTTATCTAATTCAACTGAATTAGATTTAATCCTATCATACGAATTTACAATCCAATTTTTATACTGACTATGCATTTAAATGCTCATTTAAAAAATTAAAAGACCTTACAATAGCTTCATATGGGTCAGCCTCTATATTTCTCCATGTGAATAAATCCTCACTCGTGTCTTCATTTGCTTGGATAAACATTTCCAAAGAAACATGCCCCTTATAGTTAATTTTTTTCAAAGTACTAAAAATTTCTGACCAGTTAATGGAGCCTGAACCAGGAACACCCCGGTCATTTTCTGCAACTTGAAAATGAAATAATTTGTCTCTAGCTTTTTCAATTGATTGACACATATTTTTTTCTTCAATATTCATGTGGTATGCATCTAAAAGTAGCCCTACATTAGGATGATCAATTAGCTCACACAACCTTAATCCTTCATCAACTGTATTAATAAAATCTGATTCATACCTATTTAGAGGCTCTATGCCCAATTTAATATTTTTTTCAGTTAATAATCTTGAAATTTTTTTAATAGAGTTAGATGAATTTTTAAATTTATCTTCTTTATCCTTGCCCATACTATTACTGATACCCCAAGCGGCATGAACTACTCCAGTGAGCAGTTTAGCCTCCATAATTGCGGTCATATCAATTGCCCTTTTAAGTGCCTCAATTCCATTTTTTTGAATTCCTGAATCACCGCTACTTATATCCTCTTCTTTCGAAAGACCAGTGGTACAAGTAAGAGTAATATTTAAATCTTTAGCTAGCTTTGAAATGTCTTTTGCACTTGAAGGAGTTTGCCCCAGAAGAGAGACTTCTACAGACTTATATCCAGCTTTTTTACACTTATGGATATAAGGTGTGACATCTTCATACCAATTTTTTACAAATGTTGCTGAATGGACTCCTAAAATCATTTTAATTTATCTATTTTTACGAAAAAGTCATGGAATATTGCATCTCTATTTACTCCAAACGCCTCTCTCATTGGGTAAGATTCATTTTCTCGCTTCCAGAAAAGCTCATCATTTAAGACAGGTGAAGAAACAATATGTGATGGGACCCATGAAGGCTCAATCATCCAAGCAATATTGATAACATCCCAAATAACCCAAGTTCTCCATGTTTGATCAATTACTCCTCTTTGCTTATGAAGAGGGTTGTTTGTATAAAGCTCATAAAGATAATTTCCAATATCTCCTCTCCCATTAACAAATTCTTTCATATCAGGAAGAGATAAAGTTAATTGTGCGCCAACGTTATATCCTGGCAGGTACACATGCGCAACACCGCACTCAAAAAGTAATTGGGAAGATAATACATCCTGAACTAAATTTAAAGAATTAGTATTGTTATTGATGCTATAAGTAGGAAATCCAGATGTCCAAACCACTACTAAATTGTTAATAATTTTTGGCTCCATCAATAAAGCTGAAGCTATATTTGTTAAGCACCCAATCGCACAAACATAAATCTTTTGATCGGGATATTGAAGACATGTTTTAACAATAAATTCACTAGACTCAGTGACTAAAGGCTCATCAAAACTAGTTAAATATTGATCTGAACCCCTAAAAACCTTCCCTTCATGAGGTATTTTTAATTTATCAAATATTTTAATTATTTCTTGATAACTTTTTTCAACTCCTTCTGCAGGTGAATCAAAATATATATCATCAGGGTGTGTGTTCGAATCAATTAATCCATTTACCCAATCTTTATAACTATTAACAAATTCAATATTACTATCAGAAATTTCTTTTTTTTCTTTAATTATTTTATAAGCCTTTAAAAGCTCTTCTTTGTGGTGTTGAAAAGAGTATGGTTCAGCAGTTACTCCTAATAAGTCAATTTTATCTTCAGACAATAAAGCCCAAGCCAAGGCAAACTGATCGTCAATTTCATTTGCGGTATCAGTATCAATTATTAGTTTACTTTTACCAATAGGGTTTGATAAATTTAGTAACAATTGGTCATTCGAAAGCTTTGGGAATTTATTGAGTATCTCAATAGGTACTGTCATTACACTAACTCCTGGTCTAGTTTAATTGTATTAAAAGTAATGTTTTTATCAACCAAAATTAATTCATTAGTGTGGTTGAATAAAAGACACTCATGAGCCAAACAGGGAATTCCAGAGTCTTTGTTTAAAACTAAAGAGTCATATGAAGACAAGGTTTCTGCACAAATAAATTGTGAGTTTTTCTTAAAATCAATATCAAATTTCTCATTTAAGATAAATATAATTGATTGATTTGAGCCATCTTCTGAGAAATAATTTTTACTCAAACCAAACGCATGTTTATATGACACGAAAGCGTTACTAATCAAATATGGCTCGCCATTAACTTTTCTCAATCGCTTTACAAAATATAACTTTTCACCCTGATTGAAGTGATCAGTATGATTATCATTTGTAATTTTTTGAAAATCTAAGATAACTGATGAAGGGGCATCTCCATTCTGAATAATTTTTTGTGTTAATGATTCAAAACAATTTTCTGTTTGAGGCATTGAACCAGTGACTACTGTTCCTTTGCCTCTTTTTCTGACAATTAGCCCATCTTCAGCAAGCAACCTAAGGGCTGATCTGACAGTTATCCTACTAACATTGAAGTAATCAACTAAATCATTTTCTGAAGGGATTGTGCCTCCCAAAGGCCACTTTTCAGAGGAAATAAAGCTTCGAATCTGAGTGTAGACATCTTGATATTTAGTCTTTGCAGTATTAGCCATGATAAAGTTTCTTAATTGCTTGAGTTATTTTTGCAGTGGAAGGTATATAAAAATCTTCCATAGGAGGGCTAAAGGGCACAGGAGTATGTGGAGCAGTTATTTTAATAACAGCAGCCTTTAAATCATCAAAACATTTTTCCGAAATCAAAGATGTAATTTCAGATGCTAAGGAACATTTAGGGTTGGATTCATCAACAACAATTACTCTCCCTGTTTTTCTAACTGATTCAAAAATTAATTCTTCATCCAATGGTGAATATGTTCTAGGATCGATAATTTCACAATCTATACCTTCCTTAGCCATTTCCTCTGCAGCTTCTTCTGCAAAGAGATTCATTCTTTGTATTGCTATGATAGTGATATCCTTTCCTGGTCGCCTTATCCTTCCTTTACCTAAAGGGATAGGCTCCATATTCTCAGGAACATGGCATGTTTTCATATACAGCCTTTTGTGTTCCATGAATATTACTGGATCATCATCTTGAATTGCTGATAATAATAATCCTTTTGCGTCATAAGCATCATAAGGCGCAACAACTTTTAATCCAGGTATGTGAACATATAAACTATAAAGTGCTTGTGAATGCTCACTACCAGCTCTAAAGCCAGCACCAACGACAGTTCTAACAACCATTGGAACTCGCTGTTTTCCACCAAACATATATCTCATTTTAGCTGCTTGGTTCATCAGCTGATCAAAACAAACCCCTAAAAAATCAACGTACATTAACTCTACAATTGGTCTTAAGCCAGTCATAGCAGCTCCAACTGCTGCACCAAAAAAACCAGCCTCTGTAATAGTTGTATCCCTGACTCGCTCAGGACCAAATTTAGTCAGCAATCCTTGGGTAACACCAAAGGGCCCACCCCAGCTATCTTGTGTACCAGGATACTCTTCCCTTCCCTTACCTCCAGCAATATCTTCTCCCATCAAAATTACATTTTTATCATTTTGAAATGACTCCACAAGGGCTTCATTGATAGCATCTTTTACAGTTAGTTCTCTCATATTAATAGCTCTCTAGGATAGTTAACATAAACTTCTTCTAATGCGTCTTCTGGCTTTGGCCAAGGTTGAGTTTCAGCAAAATCAAACGCTTCATTCACCTCTTTCAATGCATCAGCCTGTATTTTTTTAACTTCGTCAGATGAAAGATTATATTGAGCGGCCATATCTATAGATTTTTTAATTGGATCATTTTTTTTAGCTTCTTCAATCTCTTCTAATGGCTGATAAAGCTGGGTATCTCCCTCATATTGCCCTGAAAATCGATAATTTTTAAACTCTAAAAAAATAGGGGTATTTTTAGTCTTGGATTCAATAATGGCATCTCTGGTCATTTGGTGCACTTCAAAAACATTATTACCATCACCTTGATATGAAATCATGTCATAAGCTTTGGCAATATCTTTTAGTTCTTTAGTATTGAGATGCCAATCAGTAGCAGTAGCTTCGGCATAACCATTATTTTCACAGACAAAAAGCATAGGGATATCCCAAAGTTTAGCCAGGCCTGCAGCTTCATGAAAGGCTCCATTATGTATTGCACCATCACCAAAAAAAGTGGCTGCCATTTTGGTCCCGCCATTAATTTTTTCTTGAAGTGCTGCCCCTAAAACTACAGGAGGTCCAGCGGCTACAATTCCAAAAGATCCAAGCATACCTTTATTAAAATCGCTGATGTGCATGCTTCCACCTCTGCCTTTACATATTCCAGTACTTCTTCCATAGATTTCTGATGTTATTTCTTTTAATTCACAATTTTTAGCAATTGAGTGGCCATGATTACGGTAAGTGCTTGAAATCCAGTCATCATCTCCTAACGCAGCCATAACTCCAACACAAATTGCCTCTGATCCGATGCATGTGTGTAAATATCCAGGAACTGATTTCTCCTTGGCGATCTTTTTAATTCTCTCTTCAAATGACCGAATAGTAAATAGTTTTTTATAAATCCAATGTAGCTTATCTGCATCAATATCCATAATATAAGTTGTTATAACAACTCCAATAAAAAAAATAATTATTAACTATGATAACCTAAAAACATTGTTATACAGGTAGTTTTTTTAGTATGAAATTAAAATACTTAAAAAAGTATTTATTATAACTTTACTATGTGATATGATATCATTTTGACTCTTCACTAAATTCGGATAAATTAAATAAATGACAGTAAAGTTAAATATTGGATACGTGGCTACGGCAATTGCTCCCTACTATTCAAATGAGTATAAAGTTAGAGAGAAATCAGAAATTGCTCTGAAGAAATTACTCAGTAATTTTGATGTAAATTTTATTCCATTTCATAAAACTATCTTTTCAAAAAAAGATTCAGAAGAGGCTGAGCAATTTTTTAAGAATAAGATTGATTTCTTACTTCTACAAACAAGTTCATGCAGTGCAGGTGAACAGTTGTATCCTCTATGCAACATTACAGACAAAATAGGTGTATGGGCAGTTCCAGATATTGAGACCGAAGGTGATGTTAAGCTTCATTCTTTAGTGTCCACAAGTCATTATCTGGCAATGATAAAAAAAGTTTTATCGGATAAAGATATTACAACTAAGTGGTTTTACAATTATGCAGATACTGATGAGTTTATAAACAAATTTTCCGTAACAATTAGATCATTGGTTGCTTTAAAGAAAATGAAGCATGCCAAAATAGGTCTTGTAGGAGGCATATCTCCTGGCTTTGACAACATGAAGGTTGACCAATCAATTATTAAAAAAAATATTGGATTATCAGTTGAAGAGTCAACAATCAAAGAGCTAGTTAAGATTGCTGATAGTTTTGATCAAAAAATTATTGATAGTGAGGTTATAAAAATTAAAAGTGCAGCCACTAGTATTTCGGTCTCTAATGATGATTCATTTAACAAGGTTACGCGTATTTATTTTGCTTTAAAGAAAATGAAGGAAGATAATAATTGGGATTCTATGGCTGTTCAATGCTGGTCCCAGATGCAAGAGTTATACGGGGTTGCTCCATGCATGGCTTATGGCTGGTTGGGAAGTGAAGATGGGATTGCAGTATCATGCGAAGGAGATGTTCAAGGATCTATGAGCATGCTTCTTTTGAACTACATCTCAAATGCGGAAAAATCATCTACATTATTAGATTTAGCAACATTTGATAAAGAAGCAGATGCTGTACAAATGTGGCATTGTGGCGTATCACCAAGACATTTTTCAAACGAAGATGGTATTAAATGGGTAGATCATACAACCCTTGGAAGAAAGACCGATAAAAAATATGGCGTTGCAGGTGATCAAGTGTTTGCTCCTCAAGAAACTACAACTACATACATAAGCAATAACGCTGAAAGAATATTGGTATTGAATTCTAGTATTTTTGAGCATACAAATAAGGGCTTTGATGGAACTAGAGGATGGTTTAGAAATATCCATTTAAATCGAAAAAAGATAACTTCAGAAAATTTAGTAAACACCTTAAATATGGTTGGTCATGAACATCATTATGCGGTCGGACAAGGTGATTACAGTAAAGAATTAATAGAATTTGCAGCTTGGAATAAATTAAAGCTAATAAAAGAAATTCCCTTGGTAGATTACTTATCTCCATTGGATAACTAATCAAATAAATGTTTATTTGATAATTTGTAACTAAAAAAGGAGATACGATGAATAATAAAATCAAGATAGTATCCATTGCCATATTTAGTTTACTTTTTGCCAAAATAGCCTCAGCTGAGGTTGCCCCAGGGTTTAATAACTGGGACGACGTCGAAGCTGCAGCAAATGGTGGACAAGTCAACGTTTATATGTGGGGTGGATCAGATGCAATTAATGGCTTCGTAGATGATTTCTATGGCGCGCCTTTAAAAAGTGACTACAACATTACTTTAAATAGAATTGGTGTTGCAGGAACTGTTGATGTGGTTAACCAGGTTTTAAGTGAAAAAGAAGCTGGCATCACTGGAGATAATGGTAATGTTGATTTGATCTGGATCAACGGTGAAAACTTCTGGACTCTAAAGCAAGCAGACCTTCTGTATGGTCCATTTGCTGCTGGATTACCAAATAGTAAATTTGTTGCATGGGATAACCCTGCGGTAAATTTAGACTTTGGAAGACCAGTTGATGGTATGGAAAGTCCTTGGTCAAGTGCGCAGTTTCATTTTATGTATGACTCAGCTAGAAACGACTATGAAGACATGCCAAGAAATTATGGTTTTCTAACTAAATGGATTTCTGACAATCCAGGTAGATTTACATATATCAGACCTGGTAAAGGTGGATTTGTTGGAACGAGATTTGTTAAGCAAATTTTCTTTGAACTAAGTGGTGGCCAAGAACAATGGGTTGGGCCATACAATGAAGAGCTATACAACAAGTGGGCTCCAAAAGTATGGGCTCTATTAAATTCTTGGGAAGCTGATCTTCATAGAGATGGTGAGACTTATCCAACTAATAATGCTGAACTACATGCATTATTTGCTAATGGTGAAGTTGATATGAGTTTTACTCAGTCTCCAAGAGGAGCAGGACCAACAAACTCTGCTGGAACAACACCTCCAACGTCTAGAGCTTTCGCTTTTTATGACAACATGATTGGTGATTTCAATTACTGGGCAATTCCATACAATGCCCCTAATAAAGCAGCAGCGTTAGTTTATGCTAACCTTGTTTTAGAGCCTACTCTGCAAGCTGCTCAAGTTCAACCTGCCAATGGTTTTTGTTGTGGCTGGGGAATCAGCACTGCAAAAGTAACAAGCTCTGATGGTGTTGCTGCTATTCAAGATGCTCAAAATAATCTTGGTGATGCCGCGGAAGATCAAGGAATATTAGCGCGAGCTCTTGTTTCAGATATTGCTGCTGAGTATCAAGATAAAATTGAAGCTGACTGGCAAGCAAATGTCCTTCTAAAATAGGATATAAGAATGGGCGGAGATAAATTAAAAATTGTACTTTCTTTAACTCCGCCCCTTCTAATTATTGGTACATTGTTTTTTGGAGGAATACTATATGGATTTCTTCAAAGTCTTGGCTATCAGCCAACTATTGGAAGATATGATCTTAATTTTGACGCATACTATAACGTCATGTTTTCTGAAAGATATGCAAAGTTATTCTGGTCAGGCCTAGCATTAAATCTATGGGTTAGCTTTGTTAGTACCTTTTTAGCTGCAGCATTCGCTTTATGGGGAGCCTTATCTATTAGAAAAACTTTTTTTGCAAAAAAGATTTGTAATTTTATATTTTCCTTAAATTTACCTATGCCTCACCTAGTAGTTGCAGTAGGGATGATTTTTGTTTTCTCTCAAAGCGGATTATTAGCTAGATTTTTTACTCAGATAGGATTTATTGCATCACCAAGTGAGTTTCCAATCTTAGTTAAAGATAAATACGGCTTCGGAATTATCTTGGCCTATATATGGAAAGAAGCTGCATTCTTTTTTATTATATTAATGTCAGTTCTTCAATCTCTTGGAGAAAATTTTGAAGAATTAGCTCAGAGCTTGGGTGCTAATAAATGGCAAAGATTTAGATATGTCATTCTTCCCCTGGTAATGCCAAATTTATTTTCTGCCTCAATAATTGTTTTTGCATTTAGCTTTGGAGCATACGAAGTTCCAGCAATTCTTGGTGTTAACTACCCTCAAATGCTTCCAGTAATGTCCTTAGATTTCTTTCTCAATCCAGATCTAAACGCGAGAAGTGAAGGAATGGCTCTTAGTATGATTATTGCATTTATTGTAATGGTTTTAGTTGTGATTTATTTCCGACTAACGCAAAGCAAGATTAGAAAAGATTAATTTTTATGGATACTAATTTAAAAAAAACAAACATTTATGCAATTTATTTAGGGGCGTTCATTCTAATTCTTCCCTTAATTGCTTTTTTTATAAATGCATTTTCATTTAGATGGTTTTATCCCCAACTTATTCCTAAGGAGCTTAGTTTACAAGCCTGGGTAAGACTTAAACTAATTCCAAAAGAAGGCCTTAGGTCTCTAGATGGTTTTATAGACTTGTGGCTATCAAACCCCGTAATTATTAAAGCGCTAGTTAATAGCGTTACAATTGGTGTCATTGTTACTATTGTCTCTATTATTATTGCATTGCCAGCAGCAAGAGTACTGGGTCTACTTAATTTCAGATTTAAAAAACTTATTATTTTCATCATGATTTCTCCTACCATTTTGCCTCCAATAGCATTTGTACTTGGATTAAACATTAACTTCATTTCATGGGGCTTCTCAGGCAGCTTCTGGGGTGTTTGCTTGGTACATTTAGTTCCAATAATGCCTTATGTAGTTCTAACAATGACTGGAATTTTTGCTAACTATAATCCTGACTTTGAACACCAAGCTAGAACATTAGGTGCTAATAAATTCAGAACCTTTTATTTGATTACACTCCCAGCAATTGCACCAGGAATGGTAGTGGCTGCATTATTTGCTTTCTTAGTTTCTTGGAGTCAATATTTATTAACTTTCTTGATTGGAGCTGGAAAGATTATGACACTCCCGCTGCTTGTATTCTCAACAGCCTCATCTGGAAATCCAGCATTAACAGCTGCAATATCAATCGTATTTATCTTTCCAGCAATAGTAATTTTGTTCTTTACCTCTAAATTCGTCTCAGGAGATTCTTCTGCGACATCTGGATTTGGAAAACTTTAATTAACCATAGATAAGGCTACATAGAAGATGAGTGATTTAAAAATTTCAAATTTATTTAAAAGCTTTCCTGGAATGGATAGGCCTGCAGTTAACAACGTTAGTTTAGATATAAAAACAGGTGGATTAATAGCTTTTTTAGGCCCATCTGGCTGCGGAAAGACAACAATATTAAAAATGATTACAGGATTATTTCCACCTGATAGTGGAGATATAACTCTTAATAATGAATCTCTACTGCCAATTCCTACAGAGAAAAGAGGGGTAGTTATGGTCTTTCAAAACTATTTATTATTTCCTTATATGAACGTTAATGAAAACGTAGGCTTCGCACTCAAAATGAAGGGCATGGATAAAGGGGAAATTGATAAAAAGGTTAAGGATATGCTGGAGCTAGTTAAACTGCCAGATATTGGTGACAGGAGACCCAAACAACTATCAGGCGGTCAGCAGCAAAGAGTTGCACTGGCTCGTGCGTTAATTTCAAAACCAAGACTACTATTATTGGATGAGCCATTAAGTAATCTTGACGCGCATCTAAGAGATGAGATGAGAGAATTAATTGTAACTATTCAGCAAAAATTAAATGTCACAACAGTTTTCGTAACCCATGACCAAGAAGAAGCAGTTCTATTGGCTGATAATATTGCGTTAATTTTTGATGGTGAGCTTCAAAGTTTTGCATCTCCAAAAGAATATTATGAATCGCCAATTAATGAAAGGGCTGCAAGATTCTTTGGTGGCGTTAACTTTCTAAAATCTACAATAAAGAATCAAGAAATTGATACAGAGATTGGGGCTTTAAATTACAATCAAAAAAATAAAAAAGACTTGAATAGTAATCATTTACTTACAATCCGACCTGAAAATATAAAGATATCAAAAACCAATACTTTTAAAGAGAATTACTTTTCAGGAATTGTTACATCTATTATTTTTTCAGGAACAAATACTAGATACAAAATTAAAATTAAAGATATTATCCTGGACTGTTCTGTCCAATCTGTAGGTAATAAAGAGATATCTAAGAATGATCAAGTCTTTGTCCACTTGCCCGAAGACAAGATATGGGCGATGAATGATTAAATCAAAAAATAAAATTCTATTTAATATAGACGAAGGCATAGGCAAACTTTCTCCTCATATGTTTGGTGCTAATCTTGAGCACATTGGTGAAGCAATATATAAAAATGGTGTCTGGGCAGAGGTCATTGAAAATAGGAAGTTTTGTGGCGCTGATAAATTTACTTGGGAAACAGGAGTCGCGCATGATCATTTAGATTTTGGAATTATAAAACCCTGGCAAGGTTTTAATCCTTCGGCAAAGCATGTCATGTATGCTCATTCAAATTCTGAATTTGTAGTTAAGGGTGAAGAACAAATAAATAGGTTTGGCAGTGGTAAACAATCTCAACAAATTACCATAAGAGAAAAAAGTGAAAAAAATAGAGGTATTAAACAGCCTATAAACGTAAATTTTGTTGATGAAGCGCATCAATTTAGCATAATGCTAAAAGGGACTGGTCAAAAAGTTTATATACAAATTGGTGAATTAAATTTTGTTATAAAAAGTCGCTCTAAGTGGTTTGAATTTAAAAAAAATATTAAGTTTAATGATTTAAAAACAAAAAAAACTTTATCTATTTCAATTAATAGTGATGAATTATTTATCGCCAATTGTTCTTTAAAGCCAAAAAATACAAATTTTGGTTTCAGGAAAGATATCACTAAATTAATTAAAGAATGGGTCCCTAGTTATCTAAGGTGGCCAGGTGGAAATTACCTATCTGGCTATAATTGGATTAATGGAATTGGAGATAAGAATTATCGTCTACCTTTTTATGACTATGCCTGGTATGAATGGGAAAACAATGATGTTGGAACTGATGAATTCATGCAGTGGTGTGAGTATATTGGAAGTGAGCCAATGATAACGATGAATACAGGCAATGGAACTCCTGAAGAAGCCGCTTCTTGGATTGAATATATCACCGGATCAACCAAAACAAAATATGGCAAACTTAGGGCAAAAAATGGAAGAGTTAAGCCTTATGATCTTAAAACCATATTTATTGGTAATGAAATGTTTGGAGGCTGGCAAATTGGTCATACAGATGCAAAAACCTATGCTCTTAAATATAATAAATTTGTAAGAGCAATCAAGAAAGTTAATCCAAATTTAAGATATATTGCAGTAGGAGCTTGTGCGGATCATTTTGGTCATTGGAATGAAATAGTATTGAAAAATATCAGAGAAAGAGTCGATGAATTAAGTGTTCATTATTACTCTATAAGAACTGAAAAAGATAAAACACATCCTCATTACACCTCTAGATACATTCCTACAGTTGCTGCGTCAACAGAAGTAGAAGTAATGCTAGATAAAACAATTGCTGAAATCAAAAAATATACTAAAAAAAATATTACCATTGCCTTTGATGAGTGGAATACCTACGTAGAAGCTGAACATCCAAACTATATTGAAAATTATAATATTTCTGATGCATTATATGCGGGCTCTTTATTAAATGCTTGTATTAATAGGGGTGATATGATTACAAATACTGGGGTGTATCACCTTATTAATGTTATGGGTAACTATAGGATAGACGGTCAAAAAATATGGAAAACTCCTACTACTTTAGTATTAGAATTATTTACTAAATATCACAAAGGAGAAATACTTAAAACGTCTGTAAGTAGCCCTACTTTTTCATCTCCCGCACTTGGAAAACAGCCAGTATACAAAAATAATAAATTAATAGATGCTTCAGCTACCCATGATCAAAATCAGGTATGTCTTTCAATAGTAAACAAATCAGAAAAAGAAAGTTTAATAGTTTCAATACCCCAACATAAGAAGATAATAGCAAACTATTTAGTTAATGGCAGCTCACCAACTGACTTAAATGACAAGAAAAATCTAAATAAAATAACTATTAAAAAAAATCAATTAGAATATGGTGAAGATTTTGTTGAAATCCCACCTCATTCATTCAGCCTAATATTGATGAAAGTATAGACATATTAAATTGCCTAAATTGGAATAATTTATGGTGAAATGAATAAGTAAATTTCCCTTATCACCATTACTAAATAACCCTTTTTAATTAAATTTAAAGCATCTTTTAATGATTGCTATCGACTCTAAATAAATAGAATTATCATTAACTTAATATCTCTATTATTTTATTAACTTAATATCTCTATTATTTTGTTAATATAATTTTTTTAATAAAAACAATATGTTGAATAATTTAATATAATTCAACTTGCACTGAAATTTTATATATACTAAAAATCAATCCTTATATTTAATAAGGATTTTGTTTTAAAACCTAAGGAGAAAAAATGAAACTAATAAATAAACTATTAGCTATCTCAGCTATTTCAGTTGCTCTAATGCCAGGAGTTGTCAGTGCTGACTGCGGTAAGGCAAGACTAGCTGATTTTGACTGGAGTAGTGCTAATATTCATACTGCTATTGCTGGCTTCATCTTGGAGCATGGTTATGGGTGTGAAGTTAGTATAACTAAAGGAAGTACAACACCTATTATGGCTGCGCATTATGATGGACAGCTTGATGTAGTTACTGAGCTTTGGTATGACAACATTAAAGATACTTTTGATGGTCATGAAGCTGCAGGAACAGTAAGAAACCTAGGAGTAAATACTCCTGACTCTCAGCAAGCATTCTATGTTGATAGAGCAACTGCTGATAAGTACAATCTTACAAATGTTCTTGATATGAATAATCCAGAAATTGCTGCGTTATTTAGTGATCCAGAAAATCCATCAATGGGAAGAATGACAAGTTGTATTGGTGGCTGGACTTGCTACACAATTAACCTTGTTAAACAAAAAGCTTATGGACTAGATAAATACTATACTAACTTTGATCCAGGTTCAGGTGGAGCACTAGATGCAGCAATCGCAGGTGCGTTTGCTAAAAAGCAACCAATCTTTACTTACTATTGGGCGCCAACTGGTCTTATGGGCAAGGTTGATCTAGTTAGACTAGCAGAGCCTCCATTTAATGCTGAGTGCTGGGCATCTATGCAAGTTGTTGTTGAAGACATCAAAGCTAATGGAACAGATGCATGGGTCCCTACTTGTGGAGTTGAGTACAGAGACATGTCACTAGACAAGTCAGTTCTTTCTTCATGGGCGGATTCACACCCTGCAGAGACTGCATTTTTAGAGGCTTATAGCATACCAACTGCGCAAGTTAACAGACTACTTGCATTCTATGAAGATGAGTCAGATGGTGACATGGAGCTAACTGCAATGGAGTACTTAGCGAATGATGATTCATGGAAAGCTTGGGTACCAGCAGACGTTGCTGCTAAAGTATCTGGAGCTCTATAAGTTAATCTTAATATAAAAAAGAGCTCACTTGTGGGCTCTTTTTTTCATCAAAATCATTATGATAAGAAAAATTCTCACATACTTTACATTCCCAATATTCTTTGTATGGCTTTTAGTCGTCAGTTATAACTCATCGAAAAGAAAGCCCGATAGCGTTATGGAGCTATTTACTGATTTAAGTTGGCTCTATGACTGGCCTAAATGGTTAGATATTCCTCTAATGAAATGGATTAATGACGGCTTTAAAGTCTTTAATGAAAAATATGGAATTTACTTCGAAGTAATCAACGATTTTCTTCTTGGTGCAATCCTATCTCTTAAGAAATTCTTAATCGTTTTACCTTGGCCAGTAGTCATTGCACTCGTTGTTGCAGTTGTCTTCTTTTCTAGTGGCAGAAAAATAGGAACCACCGTTTTTGTTGGGTTCTGTACATTTTTTATAGGCTTCCTGCATCCAAAGTTTTGGGATAAAGCCATAGAAACAACCTCTATTATGATAATTGGAATTATTATTTGTATTATTATTGGTATTCCATTGGGTATTGCAATGTCTCGAAATAATAAAGTTCGAAATGCAATACTGCCAGTTCTTGATTTAATGCAAACAATTCCAAGTTTCTGTTACCTGATTCCAGGGATTATGCTTTTTGGATTGGGTGCTGTTCCAGCAATTATTGCAACCGTTATTTATGCGGTTCCCCCATTAGTCCGATTGACTGATCTTGGAATTACCCTAGTTGATACCGAAGTTATTGAAGCAGCTGAAGCATTTGGGGCTAGCCCGAGACAAAAATTACTTGGGGTACAGTTACCTCTTGCCCTACCGAATATTATGCAAGGAATCAACCAGTGCACAATGATGGCACTAGCTATGGTTGTCATTGCCTCAATGATTGGAACTCGAGGCCTTGGCGATGAAGTTTTACTTGGACTTCAACAGCTAAACGTTGGAAAAGCAACTGAAGCCGGTCTTGCAATTGTTCTATTAGCAATCGTGTTAGATAGAATTACTCAGGCTTACGGTAAAAGAATACAAGATAGAAATAAACCACCAGAATAAACCACTATTATGTCAAAAATCGAAATTAAAAATATTTATAAAATATTTGGTCCCCAGCCTGACCAGGTTTTATCAATGGTCCAAAATGGAGCAGATAAAGAACAAGTTCTAGAAGAAACTGGACATACTGTTGGCTTAGATAACGTTTCGTTATCTATCGAAGAAGGTGAAATTTTTGTTTGCATGGGCTTATCTGGCTCAGGTAAGTCGACTTTGATTAGGCACATTAATAGATTAATTGATCCTACTGCAGGACAGGTTCTTGTAAATGATGTCGACGTATTAAGTTTAGATGAGAAAGAAATTTTAGAGTTCAGAAAAAAAACCATGAGTATGGTTTTTCAGCGCTTTGGATTATTCCCTCACAAGACAATTATTGAAAATGTGGCTTATGGACTTGAAATTCAGGAGGTTCCTGAAGACAAGAGAAAAGAAATTGCCCAAGGTCAAATTGATGCCGTAGGGCTCCAAGGATTTGAAAACCAATACCCAGCTCAACTATCTGGCGGAATGCAGCAAAGAGTTGGACTTGCAAGGGCTCTTGCAACTGACCCACAAATCCTTCTAATGGATGAAGCGTTTAGCGCTTTAGATCCTTTGATTAGAAGTGAAATGCAAACTCAACTAGTTGATCTTCAATCAAAACTTAAAAAAACGATTGTCTTTATTACTCATGACCTCGATGAATCCCTTAAACTCGGCGATCATATAGGAATCCTAAATGGCGGACGGTTGGTTCAAGTTGGTCGCCCAGAAGATATTATCCTCAATCCAGCAGATAATTACGTTAAAGCTTTTGTTAAAGACGTTAATCGCTCAAAAGTTTTAAGAGCGAAAACTGTGATGACAAAAATTGATAAATTTGATACCTCTGGCATTAACCCATCATCAACATACAAGTATGATGAAGATACCTTTATTGAAGAGCTAGTCCCTAAGGTTTTGAAAGATAGATCAACTATTGAAGTTATTGATAAAGATGGAAGCACAACTGGGTACATCTCATCTGACGAACTCTCTGAAGCCTTAACAAAAACAAAGTAATGTCTCGGGGTAATTTCGTTAGTAAAAATATAATCATTTCAGCCTCAGCTGATGGACTTGGTTGGTGTATGGCTTCTGATTTGATAGATCAAGGCCACACAGTTTACTTATCTGACATTAATCAGCAAAAAATTGATGAAGTTCATAAGCATCCACTTTTCAATAAAAGGGTATTTATTGATAATGTTAATGCTGGGAATCCAGAGTCAGTTAAGTCATACTTTAAAGCCCTTTCTCAAAAAATTACAAGTATTGATGTCCTCATAAATAATGTTGGTATTGCTGGTCCTACTGGACCAATGGAAGACTTAACAATTGAGGCCTGGAAAGAAACGATTGATATAAATTTAAATAGCCACTTCTACTTCACTAAGTTTGCAATACCACTTTTAAAGAAGAATAAGGGGGGTTCAATTATCAATCTATCTTCAACAGCTGGACTATTTGGATTTCCATTAAGAACACCTTATGCTGCTAGTAAATGGGCCATCATTGGAATTACAAAGTCACTCGCCATGGAGCTCGGTGAATTCGATATTAGAGTAAATGCAATTTGCCCAGGGTCAGTATCAGGCGATAGAATTAATCGTATTATTGAGGCAAAAGCTAAATCAATAGGCTCTTCTGAAAAAGAAGTAAAGGAAGATTTTGAGGCAATGGTCTCGCTTAAGACTTTTGTTAACAAAGAGGATATAGCAAACATGGCGAGCTTCTTAATATCAAATGAATCAAGTAAGATTTCTGGTCAAATAATGACAGTAGACGGCAACACTGAGAGAATGGATTAAGCTTTAGCTTTCTCTAGTTTAGTAAAGTCCTGCTATATATTGCGATAGAGCTTCAATTTCAACTGTCGTTAAACCTTTAGCAACATTCACCATCATCTCATTTGCTCTAGAAATATCTGTAGAGCCTGTTTGTTCATTTATAGAATATTGACGAAACGCTTTTAACTGAGACGCAGTATATTCTGCATGCTGAGCACTGATTGCAGGGAAACCTGCAGTTGGAATACCTAAACCTTTAGCTCCATGACAAGCAATACAAGCTGTCGTTTGAGTATCCATTTTCCCACCAACATAAATCTTACGTCCAAGCTCGAGAGTTTCAGCATCTGCATTCGCGCTGTTTTCACTAATAGTTTGGATTGAGTAGTAAGCTGCAATGTCCATCATATCTTGCTCAGAAAGCATTCCAGCAACACCAGCCATCATTGCATTCTTTCTTTCACCTGACTTAAAGTGCTGTAATTGTTTTATAAGGTAAGCCTCACCTTGACCAGCTAACTTAGGAAAAGAAGGAATGGTGCTGTTACCTGCAAGACCATGGCAACCCATACATGTTGCAGTCTTTACCTGACCTGCCTCAGCATCACCTGCAGCAAAAATAGGACTAGTAAAAGAAGCAATTAATATATAAGCTAAAACAATAATGGTCTTTTTCATTCTTAATCTCCAAAAAATTCAAGGAAATTATACGTGAAAAATAACGGCATCGTAAACTTCAATTAGGACAGTTTTATGGGCTAATATTAGTATTTAGAATTTTGAATAGAAAGGTATTCAGCAATCGAGCGTTCAAACCCTTCAGCCATTGGAGCCATTGCATTCATGTATGAATTCTGACGTTCACCTGACTGAAAATATTCTAATTGCTGAACAATCCAATCAGCATCTTTTCCAGCTAAAGAAGGTGCATTTTCATCTGTCGAATGTCCATTTTGGCCATGACAACTTACGCAGCCCAAAGCACTATACATTGCTTCACCTTCACTATTGGCATTTGAGCTTAGGGAAAAAATAGCTAAAGCAATTGTGACCGATGTTAAAAAAAATCTTTTCATTGAAACTAAGTCCCAACATAATTCATTAACTGAATTATACCCATATCTAGTTTGTTAAAAACCAGGAGTATTGTTAGCAATTATTTCCCCTTCCAGACTGGAGATCTCTTTTCAGCAAAAGCTTTAGGACCTTCTTTCGCATCTTCAGAATTCAACATCTTCTGATAAGCCTCAATTTCTCCAGATCGCATAACTTTATAAGCTCCTTCCAAATCCATTTGATCTGTTTTTCTTACAACAGATTTTATGGCTGCTAGAGAAAGTGGTGCAGACTTAGCAATTTGATGTGCCCACTCTATTGCTGAATTTTCTAATTCGCTTAACGGGCAGCTTCGATTAACTAGTCCAAAGTGTTTTGCTTCATCTACGGCCATTCGTCGACCTGTCATGAGCATGTCCATTGCTACTGCTGATGGCAATCGTCGTGGCAATCTTAAGACGCCTCCACTATCAGGAATAATGCCTAGAGTAGCTTCAGGAACAAAAAACTCTGCACTATCTGCTGCAATTATAAGGTCAGCTGCTAAAGCTAACTCAAAGCCTCCTCCAACTGCTAGTCCATTAACTGCGGCAATGACAGGTTTATCAAGATCCCACAGCTCTGTTAACCCAGCAAAACCACCCGGCCCAAAATCTGCATCAATTGCCTCTCCCTCAGATGCGGCTTTTAAATCCCAACCACCACAAAAAAAACGATCACCTGCGCCTGTAATAACAGCTACTCGTAATTTATTATTATCTCTAAAACTAATAAATGCATCACCTAGCGCATGACTTGTTTTAGCATCAATTGCATTAGCTTTTGGTCGGTCCAAGGTAATCAACATTACGTCATCATAGATTTTGCAATTAACACTATTGTTCATAAATTTCCCAATTAAAAGCCTAATTAGCCTAAGTTTAACTTAATAAGTGTATCGACAGCAATTACTCCACTCCCTCTCTTTAATACTAATAATGGATTAATATCCAATTCATAAATATCATTTTCACTGACTAGTTTGACAGTAGCCATTACGCAATCAATAATCATCTCAACGTCTCCTTCTGGATTACCTCTATAACCGTTAATTAAAGGAAAAACTTTTAATTTTGATAAGGCTAGAGAAACATCCTCTCTATTAACTGGAAATAGAAGTGGAATACTTTCTTTGAAAAGCTCAACCAAAATTCCACCACTTCCAATAATAATATATTTTCCAAAGATTGGATCAAGGCCGACACCAACAATCAATTCAGCAACTGAATCTTCCACCATTTTTTCAATAAGAAGGGATGAGCCAATCTTAAATAAATCCTGGCAAGCCTTCTCTAGTACTAAAGGATTATTTATATTTAGCACAACAGCACCCAGCTCTGTTTTATGTGCCAATTCAACGTCTGAAACCTTCAGTGTTATAGGGTAATGTATTTTTTCAGCGGCCATTAAAGCCTCAGAGGTGCTAGTAATAATTTTTCCATCTGGCACAGAAATTCCATATTTTTTCAACAATTTCTTGCCTTCAAACTCTGTTAGAGTTGAAATTTTAGAAGAGCGAGATAACGAGCGTAATATCTCTATCGATTGCATTGAGCTCTTCTGAAAAGCGAGTCCAATTCTATAAGAGTGATTAAGAGCCTTTAAGCAAATATCCAGCCCTATCATAGGCGCGATACCATATTTTTGGCATTCCTTAATAATTCTTTTAGGCATACAATCTGCTATTGAAGCTAATACTATAGTCTTCTCACGTGTCCCAGAAATCGCATCAGAGAGAGCCAATAAAGTTAAGTCCCAATCTTTTTGTTCTGATTCTTGCGTTCTTGGCCAGTCCAACAACAACATTGTTGCAGCAAAATTGCCACTAATCATCTGCTTAAAGCATTCTGAAGTTCTTTTTCGGTCACCCCAAATAAAGGTATGGTAATCAAGTGGATTATCAACCTCGACAAAATCATTAAGCGCTAGTTTAACTCTATCTTTATGACGATCGTCAAGGCTAGGAAAGTTGATATCCAGTCCATCAATCAAATCGGCCATCATTCCTGCCTCTCCACCAGAGCAGCTCATAGATGCAACACCGTTATGGTCAATGGTTCCTACAATACTTAGCAATTTTAAAGTTTCTAGGAACTCTGGAACAGTATCCACTCTAGCAATCCCTAGTCGCTCAAAAAATACATTAAAAAGTTGGTCCAAGCCTGTCATTGAGCTGGTGTGACTGAGTGCAATCTTTGCAGAAACATCAGTTCGTCCAGACTTAATTGCAACAATTGGAATTTTTTTATCAAGGGCTCTTCGAGCAGCAACATCAAACGATTTGATATCAGAAATTCCTTCGATATGAAGGCCTATTGCACTGACTCTATTGTCATCGAGCATCGCATGAATAATATCTGCAATATTTGTATTTGTTTGATTGCCAAGAGTAAACATGTAGGCAATTGATAGCCCGATTGATTGCATTGTAATGTTTAGACCTATATTGCCACTCTGTGTAATAATTGCAACCCCACTCGAAACTGGCTCACAACCATGAACATCAGGCCACAAAGCAACTCCATCAAGACTATTGATAAAGCCATAACAGTTCGGTCCAATTAATGGCATGCCATCAGCAGCCTCTACCAGCCTCTGATTTCGTTTTATTCCTTTTTCTCCAAGCTCTCCAAAACCAGAAGCGTATAAAACTGCTCCACCACCTCCAATCGACTTTAAATCAGCAACGATATCTATAGCAGACTCTGCATTAACTGCTATAAACGTAGCATCCGGAGCCTCAGGAAGATCTTTAATATCTTTGTAACACTTAATTCCCTCAAGAAAATCTAGAGTTGGATGGATTGCCCAAATTTTCTGGTTATAGCCTAATTTTTTACTTTCTCTAATCGCAAAATTTGCACCACGATTTCCAATCACAGCTATTGATTTTGGTGATATTAGCCGACTCAAATTAGTTCTACTCATAAAGGACTACTCAAATGGTCTTAGTAGTGACCTTGAGATGATGTGTCTTTGAATTTCACTCGTACCATCCCAAATTCGCTCAACTCGATGGTCTCGCCATATTCTTTCCAACGGGAGCTCTTCCATCAGACCCATACCTCCAAGTATTTGTATGGCTTCATCAGAAATCATTGCAAGAGTCTCTGTAGCTTTCAGTTTTGCCATTGCAGCATCACTATTAGTCATTACTCCTTGCGTATCCTTCCATGCAGCTTTTAAAGTTAATAGTTTTGCAGCATGAAGCTCCATTGACATGTCAGCAAGCTTAAAAGAAACTCCTTGAAATTTACCAATCTTTTGACCAAATTGTTCACGCGTTGCAGCCCATTCTGTTGCAATTTGCAGTGCTCTTTCAGCTCTGCCAAGACACATTGCTGCAACTGATAATCGCGTAGCGCCAAGCCACTCATTTGCCACATCAAATCCATGGTCTACCTCACCTAATACTTGAGATTCATGGACACGACAATTATCAAAATTAAGAATAAAGTTATGATAACCCCTATGAGAAACACTTTTGTATCCAGGCTCTACAGAAAACCCTGGAGTACCAATATCCACCAAAAAGCTAGTTATTTTTTTCCTCTCCCCTCTGGAAGTCTTCTCAGTTCCAGAAGCTGCAAATAAAATAACGTAGTCGGCCACATCCGCATGGCTAATAAAATGCTTTGAACCATTAATTACAAAAAACTCCCCATCTCTCTCTGCCTTGCACTGCATGGATCGAACATCTGACCCTGCGTTAGGCTCTGTCATTGCAAGACATTCAACTTTATCTCCTCGAATCGTTGGAATTAAATAATCTTCAATTTGCGCTCCTTGGCAAGCCAGCAATATATTACTGGGTCTTGCTACAATATACTGAAGGCCAAAATTTGCCTTACCTAACTCCTTCTCTAAAAGGCATAAAGTCAAAGTATCAAGACCACCGCCCCCATGTATTTCTGGCATATTACTAGAATAAAGACCTTGATCGATTGCCTTTTTTTTGATATTTTCAGCTAGGGATTTGTTAATTTTATTACTTTTTTCAACCTCGTCTTCGTGAGGATAAAGCTCTTGCTCCACGAAACTTTTAACTGAATCGATAATCATTTCTTGCTCATTAGAAAGGCCAAAATCCATCTCTACTCCTACAATTTAATTAACTTACTTTATTTTTTAATCGACATAATGCGGCCTTTTTGCCTTGGTATAGGCAATTTTTGATGATAACCCCAAATCTTTAAAAGTATATCTTCAACAGCTGGCTCAATCTGGCATGCCTTCCCTTTATTCATATCTACGTGAACAAGCATTTGCTCAGTTGTAGCTAATAAGTCACCACTTTTAGCATGGAACATTTGATGAAAAATATGAAGCTTTTTTGCATCTAAACCAAGTAATTGAGTAGTAAACTTAAGAGGCTCTCCCTTTGAAACTTCCAAATAAAAGTTTATATGCGTTTCAACAGTATAGAAAGACTTGCCTGCTAAGCGGTAGTCATTATCAACCCCAATGTATTGAAATAAAGCATCTGAAGCATCGCCAAAAGCATACAAATAGAAAGACTCGCTCATATGACCATTGTAGTCAATCCAATCTGGATGAACTTCAGCTTGATATAACTCCAGAGGAGTATTAAGCTTATCCTCTAGAGAAAAGTATTGGTACTTTCTTTTAAGATATATTTCATTATCCATATGATGTCAGAATACCTAATAGAATTAGAATGTAATGAGATGTCAATTAATAAAGATTATATAATGACAATGTCTGCACCGAACTACTTGAATTATGCATAATTTCTATCGCAAAGCAAAGTTTCTTTTATCCTGTCCATCCATTAAAGGTTGTCCAGAAGATGCTGGATATGAAGTTATTTTTGCAGGTCGTTCTAATGCAGGTAAATCTAGTGCAATTAATACACTCACAGAACAAAAAAAATTAGCAAAAGTTAGCAGAACTCCTGGTAGAACTCAGCATTTAGTATTCTTTGAGCTTGATAAAGATCGAAGACTAGTTGATTTACCTGGGTATGGATATGCCAAAGTTCCAGATGCTGTAAAACAAAATTGGCATAGAAATATGAGTGAATATTTTGACAATAGAAAGTGCATGCGAGCTGCAATACTTGTAATGGACTGTCGCCATCCATTAAAGCCCTTTGATCAAATGATGCTTGAGTGGTCTATCACTAATAAAGTCCCTACAAATATTTTACTAACAAAATCTGACAAACTTAAAAAGGGAGCTGCAAGCTCAGCTAAACTTGCTGTCATGAAAGCAATCAAAGGTTACCCATCAATAAGTGTTCAGCTTTTCTCATCTCTGAAAAAAGAAGGGGTGCCTGAACTTTGTAGTTATCTTAATAAAATATTTGAAGTGAGTAATGAGGGTTAACCTAGACCTTTCTTTAATTAAAGCTAACGATACAATTATTGTCGCGAACAATCGCCAAGTCTTAGCAATCAAGAAATCAATATCTAAACTTAATGGCACCTCAAAAATGCCAAAAGTATCTTCCTATAAATCATGGCTTGAAGGCAACTGGAATCAAAATAATCCATCAAGAAGTTTGCGCCTGCTAACTCAATTTGAAGTAAGATTTTTATTAAAAGAAATTAGTAAAGAAGATGTTACAAGCAATCCTGAAGCATTTATTGATGAGCTAATTAAGTGCTACACAATTTGCAAAACTTATTTTATTGATATAACTGAGTTATCAAGCTTTGGTGCAATTCCTCCTAAGCTGTTTATAGGCTGGATAAGTAAATATGATAAGTTTAAAACGGCTAATAAGTGCATCGATCATACAGATCTTTTTCGTGCTTCACTAAAATCTCTAAAAACTCAAAATAAAGAAGAGAAATATTATTCTTACGGCTTCAATGAGCCAACGCCTGAGCAAAAAAAACTTTTTGAAATATTAAAATGTAGGCCTATGTTGCATCAAGGTCAAAATAACACTATTCCTGCCTTCTCTTTCAATAACCAAGATACTGAATTAAAGACAATAGCAAAATGGGCAAAAGAGATTAGTATAAAAAATCCAGATAAAAAAATTGGAATTGTTATCCCAAATTTAAATGAATTACAGCATATTGTTAAAACTATTTTTGATCTTGAATTTACTTCGACCCTAATCGAAACTCATCAAAAACCATACAATATTTCTCTTGGAATACCGCTTGGACACTACCCACTCATTCAACATCTTTTCTCTATTTTACAAATTTCAACTCAATTTATCAAGGGTCATATTAACCACGAATTATTGATCAAGGTTGTTACCTCGCCCTATATTAAAGGCGCGAAGAGTGAGCGAGATAGTCGCGCGTTATTAGTCTCTAAAGTTTTAAAAATTGGCGCCACAGAGAGCAGGCTTAATAAGATCCTTTCTCTTTTAGATAAATGCCCATCACTTAAAGAGATTTTTATAGAAATAAATACAATTAATACCTCAAAAACTATATCTCTTGAAGATTCCCTTGATTCTGTCAACTTATTACTTTCTTGTTGGGGCTTTACTTCAGATAGAATCTTATCTAGTAGTGAATATCAGATCTTTGAAAAGTATCAAACTGAAAGTTTAATTCTAAATAAACTATCAATTTATTATAAAAAAACAAACTTAGTGAACGCTTTAGATATCTTAAGTGCCCATATAAGTGCTGTTATTTTTCAACCAAAGAGTGGTTTATCAAATATTCATATAATGGGCTCTCTTGAGGCTGAGGGTTTATTCTTCGATCATGCATGGGTATCGAGCATGACAAGCAACTTCCTTCCAGGGCGAATAAAAATGCCATTATTCATTCCATCAAAGACTTCAATTGAGTATAAACTTCCAAATTCAAGCTTTGAATTAGTTACTAAAGAAAGCAAAAAAACATTAGAAAACTTAAGTAATTTAAGTTTTGATACTACATATAGTTACCCAAAGAACTCAAGTAATCGTGAAGAGCTTCCTACTCCATATTTAGACTTTGATGAATTTCCTTTCGAAGTTTTATCTGAAGATTTACCTAGAGATTTAGAATATATTGAAGATTTTAAAGCATCTAAAATTATTGAACTTTCCATAAAAAAAGGGGTTAAAACGCTTCAAGATCAGATGAGTTGTGGGTTTAAAGGATTTATAAACCGTCTTAGTATTGATAACTTTGAAGAGCCACATATTGGTATAAGCCGACTTGAACAGGGCAATTTAATCCATAAGATCTTAGAAACTTTCTTCAATGAGATTACAACCAGCACAAAATTATTGCAACTTTCTGATAATGAGCTTACTTTATTAATAGAGAAACATACTGAGTCTGCAATTTTGAAAATACCCAATTCAAATTTTAAGATCAATGAAAAAAATAGGCTTTTAGCAATTATTAATGAATATCTTGATCTTGAGAAGCAGCGAGATTACTTTGAAGTGCTAGAGACTGAATCAGCATCTGAAGTTAATATTGAGGGCTTGAAGTTTTCAACACGTATTGATCGCATGGATCAAATGGCTTCTGGCACAAAACTCATCATTGATTATAAAACTGGAAAAAATATTAAAGCAAGCCATCTCACTGGAGATCCTTTAAAGGAGGCTCAGCTGCCTATTTACGCAATAACGAATTCAGTTGATGGAATCTCATTTGCAACTATTAACTCTAACAATTGTGAATTTAAGGCAATAACAAAGAATAAATTTGAACTTCCAATAAGTAAACAGGCGAGTAATAAAATGCCAGATTGGGACAGTCAATTGACTGAATGGAAATCAAGCTTAATCTCAGCTAGCCAAAATTTTCAGTCAGGTGTTGCTAGCGTCTTGCCTGCAAAAAATGCTTGCGACTACTGTAATTATGACCTACTCTGTAGAATCGATAAATCTAGTAATAATCGATAGTCTTTCTTGAGCTATCTCTTGTGCAATATTGATATTAGCAAGTTTCGAAATCTGAATTGATTTAAGAAGCTCAAGTAATTTAATTATTGGCTTTGTATTTATATCTAAGTAATCAAAAGCTGTCAGAATTATTTGAAACCTTTTATGACGCCTTAAACCATCATTCTTTAAGTAAAAATTTAAAACCTCTTGAGGATTAAATGACAAGAAATTCATTGCAAAATGACTCCATTCTGCAACGAGTTCAGAAATTTGTTGGATATCTTTTGGACACTTAAGATGCTCACAAAGCGCTTCAATATTTTGAGAGTTTTGCTTATAAAGCCAAAGAGCAAAGGAGACTTCAGGTTGCTTGATTGATTGATTGAGTAGCTTAAAATCACTATTATTACTAAGTTCTAGCATTGGAAATAACCTTTCATATGCGCCAGATTCAATCAAAACTTCAAAAAATACAGACGGAGACTCTGTCTGCATTGAAAGAGCAATTTCTTTAAAAACGCGCTCTGATGTTAGAGCGTCGACTTCACCAGAGACAACCATTTTTTTTATTAGCTCTAGCGTCTTATCGTCAATAGTAAAACCAAGATTAGAGAAGCGAGATGCAAAACGGGCAGTACGTAATATGCGTACAGGATCTTCTGAAAAAGCATCAGATACATGACGAAGCGTTTTCTTTTTTATATCTTCTATTCCGCCATATGGATCAACGTAACTTCCATTGCCATCTATTTTTTGAGCAATTGCGTTAACTGTTAGATCCCTCCTTGAAAGGTCTTGCTCAAGTGTTACAGTCCTAGAAGTGTCAAATTCAAAGCCAGTATAGCCTGCGCCGACTTTACGCTCAATTCTTGCGAGTGCGTATTCATCATGAGTCTCTGGATGGAGGAATACTGGAAACTCTTTTCCGACCTGACGATAGCCCAGTGATAAAAGTTCCTCAGGGGATGAGCCAACAACAACATAATCCTTTTCTGTTGTTTCGGATGCTATCCCTAAAATCTGATCTCGAATAGCGCCGCCTACTAAATATATTTCCATAATTATTAACTGCAGATTTTAAAGATGACTGTAAATTTATCTTATAATACACGAATGGATAATAAGAAGAATATATCACCCGAAGCTTATCACATTACTCAAGAATGCGGTACTGAGCCTCCATTCTCTGGTGAGTATTATAATCATAATGAGACAGGTCACTATCATTGTATATGCTGTGACGCATTGTTATTTGAATCGAGTACTAAATTTGACTCGGGAAGTGGATGGCCAAGTTTTTATGAACTTGCAAACAGTAGCTGTGTTCGCCAACTAGAAGATAACTCTATGGGCCATGTTAGAGTAGAAGTTAGATGTGCGTCTTGTGACGCCCACTTGGGCCATGTTTTCCCTGACGGCCCTCAGCCCACTGGAAAGCGATACTGCATTAACTCTGTTGCTTTAAATTTTACTGACGATAAGTAATGGCTTGGTCAATATAAATCAAGCCTGTAGACATTTAATAAAATAGAACCATAGCAGCTAAAAAACCTAGAAAAATTGAAAACCCTTTTTTAAGTTTTTTACTATCAATAGCATGGGTTACCTTTGCTCCTAGTGGCGCAAAAAAAATACTCGTAGCGACAATAGCGACAAGCGCTTCAAAATTGATAAATCCAATTCCACCAGTTGGAAGGGCTTGACTTGAGCCTGTAATCATAAAACCAATACTGCCAGCAATTGCAATTGGCATCCCAACAGATGCAGAGGTTGCAATAGCATTTTTAATATTTACATTGTTATAAACCAAAAATGGTGTTGTCATAGTTCCACCACCAATTCCAACCATAGCAGAAATTAGACCAATAAAATACCCAGTTATTGACCAAGCCCATCTAGATAAATTATCAGCATGGCTTGAAGCAGTAACCCCAAACCATAGAATCAAAGCAACACTAATCTCAAAGAATGCAAAAAATAGCCTTAGAAAATCAAAGCTCATATATTTTACTAATAGGGCGCCAGTAAAAGACCCAAGTAGAATTGTAGGGGCTAACTTTTTAAAATTATCCCAAAGTATTGCTCCGTGCCTTTGATGCGCATAAAGACTAGAAATAGAAGTAAAAACAATAGCCGCCAAAGCAGTTCCAATTGAAGTATGCATTAAGATTGACTGGTCCACGGATGGTGCCAAAAGATATAGCAAAGCTGGAACAATTATTAGCCCCCCACCAACCCCCAATAGACCAGCTAAAAATCCAGAAAATGCGCCTAAAAGCAGCAGAAGAGCAACAAGTTCACTCATAACAAGAGGCTATTAAAGTGCTATTTACCTTCATATGTCAACTCAATTTGACCAGATATGCTCTGCAAAATGCTTTCGACACATTGACTGGTAACGATCATTGCCACCAATAACTACTTGATCGCCATCATTAATAATATTACCCTTGTCGTCTGTGCGAACCACCATCGTTGCTTTACTTCCACAATGGCAAATAGTTTTTAGCTCTATTAGATTGTCTGCCCAAGCCAAAAGATGCTGACTACCTGGGAAGAGTTCACCCCTAAAGTCAGTCCTAATACCATAACAAAGAACAGGTATATCAAGATCATCTACAGCAATAGCGAGCTGCTTAACTTGGTCTCGACTTAGAAATTGACTTTCATCAATAAGCACACAGTTGATGCCTTGCTTTTTATTTTCCTCAGAAAGTATCTTAAACAAATCATCTTCCTTATGAAAAAGATAGGCCTCTGCCTCAAGGCCAATTCTTGACGTTACTTTACCAACACTATATCGATTGTCAATTGCTGCCGACATAATATAAGGCCGCATACCCCTCTCTTTATAGTTATATGCAGACTGAAGAAGTGAGGTTGACTTTCCGGCGTTCATTGCAGAATAATAAAAGTAAAGCTTAGCCAAAATACAAACCTTAAATTAGAAATAATATAATATTATAACCTTTGATAACCCTTCAAAATGTAGCATCATTGAAGCTCTTTATGTTGATAAAACTCCTGAAGAACTTCCGGATTTTCTAGTGCAGTCTTGTTGTCAATAGGAAGATTATTAATTGCTTTTTGAACCGCTAATTCAACAATTTTGCCACTCTTTGTTCTAGGAATATCAGATACCTGAATGATCACATCTGGAACATGCCTTGGCGTGGTATTGCTTCTAATCTGATGAGCTATTTTATTCTTAAGCTCATCATTCAGCTGCTGACCTTCACTTAACTTTACAAACAAGATGATTCGTGAGTCATCATCAAGTGCTTGCTCAACAACGACAGACTCCAATACTTCATTTAGTATTTCAACTTGTCGATATATTTCAGCTGTTCCGATCCTCACTCCGTCTCGGTTAAGGGTCGCATCTGATCTCCCATAAAAAATCATTCCACCAGATTCCATGAGCTTTACATAATCCCCATGGCACCAAACATTGGAGTAACGTTCAAAATATGAACTTTTGTATTTATTCATTTTCTTATCGCTCCAAAACATTATTGGCTTTGAAGGAAAAGTACTAGTGCAAACCAGCTCGCCCTTTTCTCCAGTAACAGATTCGCCTAGCTCATTCCAAACCTCAACGGAAAGACCAAGGCCTCGAGTTTGTAGCTCACCTCGATATACTGGAAGTATTGTAGAGCCCAATACAAAACATGAAACAATATCAGTCCCACCAGAAATAGAAGACAAACATATTTCTTCTTTTACGTATTGATAGACATAATCAAAACAATCAGGACTTAATACTGATCCTGTAGAAAGCAACATTCTTAGAGCTTCTAAATTGTGAGATGCACTTGGATTGAGATTTATTTTCCTGCAAGTATCCAAAAATTTCGCAGATATACCCATAACATTAATTCTTTCTTGCTCTGCATAGTCAAACAAAATACCAGCATTATGTTTTAATATTGGAGAGCCATCATAGAGCATTATTGTTGCCCCAGAAGCTAAAGAGCTCACGAGCCAGTTCCACATCATCCAGCCACACGTAGAAAAATAAAAGACCCTTTCACCTTCTTTAATGTCGCAATGGAGAGTATGCTCTTTTTTATGTTGAATTAGAGTCCCACCAACTCCATGAACAATGCACTTTGGAACGCCAGTAGTTCCAGATGAAAATAAAATATAGAGTGGGTCATTAAAAGTAACTGATTCAAAAATTAATTCAGGAGTTACTTCCTGATCAGCAATTTTATCAAATGCAAAAATGGAATTATCTTCATTTAAAGAAGCTTGATCGTTAATATAACGAACCAACAAAGTGTTTTCAATAGATGGCAACTTTGAAATTATTTCTGCATTCTTTTCAAGGCAATTAAAAACCTTTCCGTTATAAAGATATGCGTCCACACAAATAAATACTTTAGGCTTAACTTGACCAAATCGATCTAGTACTCCTTGAACACCAAAATCAGGAGAGCAGGATGTCCAGATTGCACCAATACTAGATGTTGCCAACATTGAGACCACCGATTCGGCCATATTAGGAAGCAAGCCAGCAACGCGGTCACCTCTTACAACGCCACTTTTCTTAAGCCAGTGAGATAGCCTTGCAACCTGATTATATAATTCGTCGTGTGTTAAAGAACTTTTATGTTTATCTTCGCCCCAAAAAATTATTGCAGGCGTTTGATCTCTTTTAGATAATAAATTTTTTGCAAAATTTAATTTTGAATCTGAAAACCATTCTGATTTTAAAAAATCTTCACCGTTTTTTAAAACTTTTTTAGATTTTTTATCTACAATAATTCTAGAGTAGCTCGAAAATAACTCCCAAAAAGATTCAGGGCATTTGCATGACCATTTATATAAATCATGAAAATTTTCTAGGCTGATATTGAATTTTTTATTAACTTTTTGAATAAATTCCCAGGCCTGAGAATCTTCTATTTGGTTTTTTGTAGGGCTCCAAAGCAACTTAATCATCAAACTCAAATCCCTTGTTATAATCCACTTATCTTTCCTTAATTATGTTTACTGAGATTTAATCCACTCTTTTAAAAGTGAAACACCTTTTACTATTTGTGGACAAATTATATCTAAAAAATTCTCAGGTGAGAAATCCTTATTTGAGATAAATTTAAGAGCCGCTGAACCATCAAAATCTACAAACGCAATACGTGATAATAATTTATCTTCTTCTAAACCAAAGTCAGACCCAGGCAACATTGCAAAACCTATATCGTTAAGTATTTTTTTACAAAGTGTTTTGTCATTATTCATTTCCTTGGTTATATTTATAACATTTGAAAAGTCACATATCATGTAGAAGCCTCCTTGTGGTTTTTGACATTTCACACCAACTGAGCAAAGTTCTCTATAAATATAATCAGCAATTATTTTCAAAATTAGCCTGGAACTATAGAGAAATTCTGAATGATCTTCTGAATATGCTTTAATAGCTGCGTACTGAATAGGCGCACTCACAGCAGTATAGGTTTCGCTAGCTATAGCTCTCACGCTGTCCCTAATATAACTCAATCCTTCTGGAAAAATTAATGTTCCAAGTCTCCACCCACCAGCTCCACACCACTTACTCAATCCACTACTAATAATTGTTTTTTCAGGGTAGTAGTGAGTAATGGATTTATACTCTCCAGTGAAATCTAGCTCAGCATATATTTCATCAGCAATAATAATGATATTGTACTTTCTGGCAACCCTTGCTAATTCCTCTAAATCTCCATGTACTGTTCCTGAAGGATTATTAGGCGAGTTTAAAATTAAAAGTTTATTAACCGACTTAAGATTATCACAGACTCTACCTAGCTCTTGAGGGTCAAGATGCCAATTGCTCTTAGCAGAAGCCTTAATCCAATGAACTTTTTTATTTATTATTTGTGCTTGGGGCTCATAAGACACCCAACTCGGCCTTGGAAGTAGCAAGTCACAATCTAATGCTAACTGTGTTTGAAAAATTAATTCTTTCGACCCAGGGCCAATTATGACATTTTCAGCGCCATATTTATATTGATTTTTATTTGAATGATAATGAGCAACCACACTCCTTAATCCTATTAAACCAGATACATTTATATAATCTTTTTGATGGGCATTTTTTTTTAACTCATCAACAATTACCTCTGGAACTGGGAAAGGAGACTGACCTAATCCAAACTTAAAAACCTCTTTACCATCTTGAATTAAATCCTGCGATAGTTCATTGATAGCTAATGTAGCTGAAGTCTTTAAATCTATAATGTTTTTTTGTATATCCATATTAGTAATTTTTCCGTCTAAACTGCATTGCCGCTATAATGCCTAATAGCATAAGAGCTGGTATAAAAATAATCTGCTTAGGTAGAGTATTTCTTTTAGTTTGAACAGAAGTGATAATCCAGCCACTATCAACACCAGCAACTTTCATTGACTCAACCTGCTTGTTTATTGCTCGATTATTTGACATGCCAGGCATTACCATTGCAACCTCCATATCCCCAAATAAGTCATCTAAATAAAAGCCAGTATTATTTATTTTTTCCATTCCAGAATTACCCTCAGCTAAAGATAATAAAAAAGTGTAACTTCTTTGAATGCCCTCAAGTGTTTCTCCTTCAACAATAAATCGAATCGATTGACCTGGGGTCATTGCTTCAGCAATTTCAAATATTTGATCTCCAGGAAGACTTTCATAAGGTGGGTCAACTTTATTCCAAAAATAACCAGGCCTGAATAACATAAAAGCTACTAATAAAAGTAATAAGGTTTCCCACCATCGATTCCTTACTAGCCAATAACCTTGAGTTGCTGCTGCAAATAATAATATAGCAATAGTTGAAGAAATAACGACCATTAAAAAACTAAATACATTACCTATTCCAATCATAAGTAACTGAGTATTGAATATGAATAAAAAAGGAAGTATGGCTGTTCTCATATCATATATAAAACCTTGTACTCCAGTTTTAATTGGATCACCCTTTGAAATAGCTGCCGCAGCATAAGCAGCTAAACCAACTGGTGGTGTATCGTCAGCCAATATTCCAAAGTAAAAAACAAACATATGCGCTGCAATTAGAGGAATAGCAACATTATTTGCAGCACCCAAGCTAACAATTACAGGCGCCATTAAACTGGAGACTACTATATAGTTTGCAGTTGTTGGTAAGCCCATGCCTAAAATTAAACTAATCATTGCTGTGAAAAGTAAGATCAAAAACAAGTTGCCTGCTGCAATAAACTCAACCCATCCTATAATAAGTTGGCCAACTCCTGTTAGAGTTACAGTACCAACAATTATTCCAGCTGCAGTAGTTGCAACACCTACTCCAATCATATTTCTTGCACCATTAATAAAGCCAGCTTTAATATCATAAAGGCTTTGGATTAGCTGATTAGTGAAATCTAAACTACCTCGAAATACTCCTAAAAGAATTTTTTGTGTTAAAACGATAAAAACCATAAATAGTGTTGCCCAATAAACTGATGTTTCAGGTGAAAAACGCTCAACGGTCAGAAGCCAAATTAATAATATTACAGGGAGTAGGAAATGAAGTCCTGCTTTAACTGTTTTTCCAACTTCAGGAATTTCAATAATATCTCCAGTCGGTAGATCAGGCATTCTAGAGACATAAAATAATAAGGATACATAGCTGAATATCATAATTGTTGAAACAATCAAAATATTAAAATCGCCAGCTACTGCTTTTATCAATTCAAAAAATGGTGGAAGGACCCAAACCAATATTCCCAAAAGTATAAGCACGGTGCATATGCTAATTAGCTTATCAACTCTGTTAAGTTTTTTGGTTCTTTTAAGACCCTCCATTCCCGCCTTTAAAGCCTCTAAATGGACAATATAAATTAAAGCTATGTATGAAATAAGAGCAGGTAAGAAAGCATGTTTAATAACTTCTATATAAGATATACCAACATACTCAACCATTAAAAAAGCAGCAGTTCCCATAATAGGTGGTGTAAGTTGGCCATTCGTTGAAGATGCAACCTCTATGGCTCCAGCCTTCTCAGAGCTAAAACCAACTCTCTTCATTAATGGTATTGTAAATGTCCCAGTAGTTACTACATTAGCTATTGAGGATCCAGAGATCATACCGGTCATTGCCGATGATACTATTGCAGCTTTAGCTGGTCCACCACGATAATGGCCTGTAAGTGCATAAGCTACTCTAATAAAATAATTTCCCGCCCCAGCCTTTTCAAGGAGTGATCCAAATAAAACAAATAAAAAAACCATACTTGCAGATACGCCAACTGCAATTCCAAATGCGCCTTCTGTAGTTATCCACATATGGGAAACAATTTTATTCAATGAGGCGCCGCCATATCCACCAGCACCAAAATAAACATACGAAAGAGCAAGCAAAGCAACAATCATTAGTGGAGGGCCTAATGACCTTCTTGTGGCCTCTAGTAACAATAATAGCCCTACAACACTTAAAACTAAATCCGTTGAATTTGGGACACCTAAGCGCATTTCAAATGCTCTTGAATCCCAAACCTGATTATAAATTAAATATATACAAGAAAGAACAAGCAGCAAACCCATAATCCAATCTGTCCAAGGAACAAGAGTTCTTGAAGAATTTTTAAATGCAGGATAAGTCATAAAAGCTAAAAATCCAGCAAAAGAAACATGGACTCGCTTTACTACATCAGCATTCATCCATGGCGTAATTTCAAGAACTAGAGGAGAGGAGACATATAGTTGAAATAATGACCAAGTCAATGCAGTATATAGCAGTATATTTTTGACAAATATACTATTTGGATTTCGATTTCCAGTTTCCAAATCAGTTTTCATGTAAATTTATGACCTAAATATGATAATTGAATAATATATCTTTTCGAACATCTATAAAGGATTTTTGAGTCATTAAGAAAAATAAAAAAAAAGGATGGCGTTGGCCATCCTTTTTAATTAAAACTTAAAATTACCAGTTCATTAAACCAGCTTCTTTATAGTACCTTGCTGCACCAGCATGAAGTGGAGCTGATAAGCCATCTTGAATCATTTCTTCTTTCTTCAAGTTAGCAAATGCAGGATGCAACTTTTTAAAGGAATCAAAATTTTCAAACACACCCTTAACAATAGAATGAATTACATGATCTGATACTGCAGCTGAACTAACAACTGTTGCACCCACACCAAATGTTACAGTGTCTTCAGGATTTCCATTGTACATTCCACCCGGAATAGTTGCAGTACGATAGAAGTCATTGTTAGCCACTAAACCATCTACTGCAGCTCCAGTTACATTTACTAGGACACTGTCACAAGAGGTAGTTGCTTCTTTGATTGAACCTGAAGGATGGCCAACAGTAAAGACCATTGCATCAATTTTATTGTCACATAATGCTTTTGATTGTTCAGAAGATTTCAGTTCAGATGCTAGAGCAAAAGTTGATTTATCCCAGCCAAGCGCCTCCATTAATACCTCCATAGTTCCTCTCTGGCCAGAACCAGGATTTCCAATATTAACTCTCTTGCCTTTTAGATCCTCAAGATTACGAATACCTGAATCAGCTCTAGCTACAACAGTGAAAGGTTCAGGATGTACTGAAAAGACTGCTCTTAGATCTGTAAATGCACCTGCATCAGCAAATTTACTAGTTCCGTTATAAGCATGGTACTGCCAATCTGACTGAGCAACACCTAAATCCAACTCACCAGCACGAATCGTGTTAATGTTGTATACCGACCCACCTGTTGACTCAACTGTACAACGAACACCATGGCTCGCCCTGTCTTTATTTACTAGTCGACAAATAGAACCACCAGTCGGGTAGTAAACGCCTGTCACTCCACCAGTTCCAATAGTAACAAATTGATCTGCTGCTGAGACTGCTGTTGAAGCAGTTATACCACTTAGCAAAGCTGCAGAAAGTAACGCACTAAAAAAATTAAATTTTTTCATTTTTTTCTCCTTAATTTATAAATCATATTTATTTGACAACAAATTAAAAAGTACATTAATTTCTTTTAAATTTGAGTCATAATCAAAAATAGACATATTCTCTTTCAGGAAAAACTGTCTAATCAATAAGTTAATTTTTACTATAACTTAAGAGCGTAAAACTTATCACGCACTCTATTTATACCATAGAATAGCTCATAATGGTCTATTGATTAGTCTTTAACTCTCTTCTTAGAACCTTACCAACATTTGTTTTTGGAATCTCTTTAATAAACTCAATATGCTTAGGAACCTTATAAGCAGTTAGTTTTTCACGGCAAAAACTAATGATCTCCTCTTCTGATAACGTTTGCCCTTCATGAAGAACTATAAATACTTTCACAAGCTCTTGAGAGCTCTCACCCTCAATTCCAACGCAGCCACACTCAAGAACTGCAGGATGCTCATTTACGACAGCCTCTACCTCATTTGGAAATACATTAAAACCAGAAACAATAATCATATCTTTTTTACGATCAACGATAAAAATATTACCTGTTTCATCTATTCGAGCAATGTCACCTGTCATGAACCAATTATTTTCGTCAAGACCTGAAACTTCAGAATTCCAATATCCACTCATAACCTGTGGTCCGCGTACGCAGAGCTCTCCAACCTCGTTAGTTTCAGTTAAAACATTATTATCCTCATCTCGAATTTCAATTTCAGTGAAAGCAGCAGGAAGTCCTACAGAGCCAGTAAATTCAGTTTGTTTATAATCATTAACGCTCACCAAAGGAGAAGTCTCTGTTAGTCCATATGCTTGCCAAATGACAGATTTAGTAGTTTCATGCCACATTTTTGCAGTGGTATCTAAAGCAGCCATTCCGCCGCTTAATGACATAAGCAAGTTACTAAAATCTAACTCCCTAAAGCCATCATAATTTAATAGGGCCTCATAAAGAGTATTGACACCAGAAATCATATGAAACTTATGTTTTTTCATTAATGAAACAAAAGTCTTAAGGTCTCTTGGGTTAGTAATTAATACACTTTTACCGCCAATATGAAACAGCATAAAGTTGTGTACCGTTAAAGCAAAAATATGATAAAGAGGTAACGGGCAGATTGCAATTCTCTGTTCATTTCTTGATTCATCATACATTTTTGGATCAATAGTAAAAAACGCCTGAATAATATTTGCAAGGATATTTCGATGAGACAATACTGCGCCCTTTGAAACTCCTGTTGTGCCTCCGGTGTATTGAAGAAATGCAGTATTATCAATAGAGATATCAACTTTAACTGGATTTGACCCTAAGTTTTCACTTAATACTTTATTAAACATAATAGCGCCATCAATATTAAATTTAGGCACTAATTTTTTAACTTTTCTAGTTAAAAAATTAATAATTTTCCCTTTAAATCCAAGAAGGTCACCAACGGTTGTAATCATTACCTTTTCTACATTCGAAAGATTAGACTTCTCTACTACATTAGCGACGCCCTCCCAGGCTACTATTACTTTAGCTTGACTATCTTTAAGGACATGCTCTAATTCTCTTTGAGTATAGAGAGGATTAACATTAACAACAACGATTCCAGCCTTCAGAGCTCCATATACAATGATTGGATAGGCAAGCATATTTGGCATCATCACAGCTATCCTATCTCCTGCCTGAAAATTATTAGTCAGCCATGAGGCAAAAGCATTTACTTTTTCTGAAAGATCTTCATATGAAATTTCAACACCAAAGCTTTCAAAAGCCATTTTTCCATTATGCTCTTGACAGCAGTTATCAAAAAACTCTACTAAGTTACCGTGCTCTTTAAAAAACTCTGTTTCTTCAAGTTTGTTTGGTATGACTTTTTCCATGCTTTTCTCCTTATTCTAGTAATTAACTTTTCTCTATCTTGTTTATTAATATTTCTTTGTACTGATTATAAACCTCTCCATCTTTCTTAAATGCAAAACAAGAGTTTGTAAATTTCTTTTCTATCGATTTGGCTTCCTCTAAAGAAATAGTATTGGCTTCACCGCCAGTTTTCTCTTTCCAAAGTGTTTGATAAGCAATTGTTCCTGCATAAGCCAATAAATCAGTAATATGCCTGCATCCTTTTTCACCGCCCATTGCCTTTATAACTTTCCTATTAAAGCCTGAAATTAAATATTCACCTTTTAAATTTTGGCAATTTTTTACAGCCTGTGGACAAATGTTGTATGGAGATGCATTTATTACCGCCTCTATATCGATAATTTTCCTGTCATCATCTAGAGTTAATCTAACAGCCATATCATGAAGCGGCTCTCCAGCACTTATGTACCCTCTATGCATATTTTCAAATGAATAGGTTTTACTATCAACTAGGAAAACCTCAACGTCCCAAAGCCCATCATCTCTTTTATAGCCCTTGCCTTCGATGACTCTATTATGTTTTAAATCTCGCTTTGCTGGCCTAGATAGCATTTATTTATTATCCTTTTAAAATTCGACTTTTCGATTTAGCGTGTTGCTTTTCTAATTCTAACACTAAATCCTCAACACTTGGCACGTTGGAGATAGAACCTACTCCCTGCCCTGCTGAAAAAATATCACGCCACCTTTTAGCAGTAACCTTACTGATATCAAAATCTACTTTAAGTTTTTGCTTTATTAGGGGCATTATCATTTTCTTTAAATCACCCAATGTTTGCTTAATTCCTCCTTCATTAGGAGAAATTCCAGCATTTTTTAGTGATTGCTCGAGCCAGTTGCCATTAACACCAGTAATTTTATTAGACTTAATAATATCACTTGCTGAGGCATTAAGTATCATCTCTTTATACTCCTCAGTGGCATCACTTTCTTTAGTAGCAATAAAGCGAGTTCCCATATAAGCCATATCAGCACCCATAGCCTGGATTGCCAAGATTGAATCGCCTGAGCTGATACTTCCACCGACAATGATAATGCCATCAAAGATCTCTCTCACCTCAGACACAAAAGCAAATGGTGACAATTCACCAGTATGCCCGCCTGCACCATTACAAACCAATATTAATCCGTCAACTCCAGCATCGATTGCTTTTTTTGAGTGGTATAAATTAATGACATCTGAAAAAACTAACCCACCATATTTGTGGACTTTTTCAACAACCTCTTTGGGGTTACCCAGTGAAGTAATTACAATTGGTGGCTGATGCTTAAGAATTAAATCTAGGTCATCATTGCTCCGAGCATACATTTTACTAACAATAAGATTAACCGCCCAAGGAAGTGCTTCTTTGCCTGAACCTAAAGCTTGAGTTATTTCAGAAAAAGTTTGATCCAGTGCTTCTAATGTTCGACAATTAGCTGACGGAAATGACCCAACAATTCCTGCATTTGAAGATGCAATAACAAGTCTTGCATTGGATACAATGAACATTGGTGACTGAATGATTGGTAGTCTTAGCTTACTGATAAAATTTTGTGTTTTCATCTAATTTCTTATATTTTTAAGTATGCCTGCAGCGCCCATACCAGTTCCAATACACATTGTGACCATACCATAATCAATATTTTCTCTTTGCATAGCTGATACTAGAGTAGCAATCCTTATAGCACCTGTAGCCCCTAAGGGATGACCTAGAGCAATTGCGCCACCAAGTGGGTTGACTTTTTTAGGATCAAGGCCCAACTCTTGAATTACAGCTAATGATTGCGCAGCAAAAGCCTCATTGAGCTCAATCCAGCCAATATCATCCTGACTTAATCCTGTTGATTTTAAAACTTTAGGAATTGCTTTGACTGGCCCAATTCCCATAATTTCTGCAGGAACACCTGCAACTGAAAAGCCCATGAACTCTGCTTTTGGTGTTAGATTGTATTTTTCAACTGCCTCTTCACTAGCAACAAGAACTGCAGCAGCAGCATCAGACATTTGTGAGCTATTTCCTGCAGTAACTGAACCATCCTGAGCAAATACAGTTCTTAATTTAGCCAAAACTTGAATACTTGTATCTTCTCTTGGACCTTCATCCATAGATACAACATTAGAACGAGTCGTGTATTCATTGGAAGTAGTTGAGTATCCATTTTCAACAGTTGTTATTGGTGATATTTCATTTGAAAATGAACCATTACTATTTGCAAGAATAGCTTTTTGGTGACTTTCAAATGCAAATTCATCTTGAGCCTCTCTTGATATTTTATATTTTTGTACTACTTTTTCTGCAGTTAATCCCATTCCATAGGCTATAGAAATATTTTCATCTGATAAAATTTTAGGATTCATTGAAGGTTTGAAGCCAGTCATAGGAACGCTGCTCATACTCTCCACGCCAGCTGCTATAACTAAGTCAGCTGAGCCCGATTTTATTAAGTCAGCGGCATTGGATACTGACTGAAGTCCAGATGAGCAGAACCTATTTAAAGTGTACGCAGGCGTTGAATCTGGCAAGCCAGCAAGTAATGTTGCAATGCGAGCAATGTTTAGCCCTTGTGGGCCCTCTGGCATAGCACAGCCAACAATAATGTCATCAATATTTTTATTAATTTCTTCACTAGCATCCGATGCTTTTAATACACTTTGTATTGCATGAATTAATAAATCATCTGCTCTAGTTTTAGACAATAAACCCCTTACTTTTCCAACTGGAGTCCTTTTTGCATCAATAATATAAGCTTTTCTCATAATGTTCTCCAGTTAATTTCGAAGTGGCTTGCTATTTCTTAGCATAAACTCAATTCTTTCTTGCGTTTTCTGAGTGCCTAAAAGTTCGATAAAATACTTCCTCTCAAGATCTAATAGCATTTGCGAATTCACTGTTGTATTTTCTTCAACTTCAGAGCCAGTCATTACTTTTGCCAAAGAGGTTATACAATACTTATCATGATCTGACATAAAGTGCCCTTCATAAAGGTTGGCAATTTGCGCCATAATGTTCGCATACCCAGCTTTTCCAACTATTTTAAATGTTGAATCTAAAGGAGATTTAAATCCAGATTCTAGTAATGCCATTGCTTGTTGCTTTGAAACATAAAGCAACTCGTTTGGATTAGCAATAATTACATCATCATTTTTTAAATAGCCCATTTCTTTTGCCTCTAAAGCACTTGCTGAAACTTTTGCCATGGCAATTTGCTCAAAATGCTTAGAAAGCAAAGGAAATATATCATCTGTTTCTTTATTAAGAAATGCCCTTAAAGCCATTTCCTTACTTCCACAGCCCGCTGGTAAGGCACCAATACCAACTTCTACAAGGCCAATATAAGAATTCATTGAGGCTACTACTTTATTGCAATGTAATAAAAGCTCACAGCCTCCACCAAGTGCAAGTCCATCAACTGCAGCTACTGTTACTATTTTGCCATGCTTTAAGCGCATCAATAATTCTTGCAGCATAGCTACTGTTTTTTTAATGGAATAAAGCTTACCAAGCTTAGGAAGACCTGGATTCATAACTTCAAACGCCTTCTTTTTAGCTTTAGAGGCAACTCCTGGATCTTTTTCTAGTAGGCCTAGTTTAATAGCAGAAATTATTTCATATAGATTGGCTCCAGCACAAAAATGCTCTTGCTCCTGCTTAAAAATTAAAGCATGAAAACCATTTTCTTCAAGATAATCAAGGCACTTTGGTAGCTCAATTAAAACGTTTGAACTTAAAACATTCATTTTTGTTTTAAAAGAAACGCTAGCAATACCATCACCAATATCGAGTAACTTAGTTGCCTCGCCCTCGAGCAAAATATTTTGGTTATATTGCTTTTCACCCTGCAAAAGAGATTTATGTATATGCCTTTCATAAACTGGATGAGATGATCTTGGAATATATTGATTCTTATTTGGATCAAAAGCTCCATCATCAGAATAAACAAAATCTTTATCCATAGCCCAATTTGGGAGGGGCTCTTGAGAAAGAGTTTTACCACCACTAATATCAATATTCAAGGCCTCTCTAACCTCACTCCAACCAGTAAGCTGGACTTGCTCGAAGATGCCATTCTGCCAAGCAAAGCCTGACTTTAATGCAAGATCAACACACCTTACTGTTTCAGCCACATGCTCTAAATGGAAAGAGGCGTAGTGAAAAACATCACGATGTACTGACCATAAAAATTGTGCTTGTGGATCGTCAGATTTGGATAGCTCTAATAATGAGTTCTCAATATTCCCATTATCTTTGAGTATTTTCTTGACCGTTGAACTAATAGTTTTATCTGAGAGTCTATATTCTCCAGTAGCTGGATCATAAACATTTATATTCTTTCCTACTTTCTCATATATGCCTTTTTTTGTCTTACTTCCTAATGACCCTTTTTCAATTAAATGATCAATCCAATCAGGCAATTTGAATAGTTCAACCCATGGATCATCCTTGGCATTTTCATAAATATTTTTTACAACATTTGACATCACATCAAGACCAACAACATCTAGAGTTCTGAATGTAGCACTAGCCGGCCTTCCAACCCTCTTGCCAGTTAGTGCATCAACTGTATCGGCAGATAAAGAGAAATTTTCAGCATGCTTTAATACAGCCAAAAAAGAAAAAACGCCTATTCTGTTAGCAATAAAAGCAGGACTATCTTTCGCATAAACAACTTCCTTTCCCAATGCCGAGGTAATAAATCCTTCAGCTATATGAAGTAACTTTTCATCACTAAATGAAGTTCGTATTAATTCAACAAGTGGTAAATATCTAGGTGGATTAAAAAAGTGAACTCCAAAAATTCTACTTCTCAAACTTTCAGGTGAGTGCTCAGCAATTTTTTGAATTGATAACCCAGAAGTATTTGTCACGAGCACTGCATGATCATTTACATAAGGAGCTATTTTCAAGAAAAGTTGTTTTTTGATATCAATATTTTCAACAATTGACTCTATTATGAAATCACATTTTGATAGGGTATCTAGATTTTCATAAGTTGAGGTCTTAATTAAGCTCGCTATTGAAGGGCTCGCAAATGGCGTAGGTTTCAATTTTTTCATCATAGCGAGCGATTTCAATAGCGCCTCTTCACTTGTATCAAACATGACTACATCAAACCCTAAGTTTGCGAAGTGAGCAGCTATTTGCCCACCCATGGTTCCCGAGCCAAGAACGGCAATCTTGCTAAAGGATTTATCAAAATATTGTTTCATAGTTTTCCTATATATTTAATTCTTTAAATTGTCAAAATCATCCACTTTTAGTGCTTCAAGAAGAGTGTCATTCCATCTAAGCCAATTTTCTTTATCTTCAGTGGTTAAAGTTTTATTATCAACAAGTCCTTGAAGCCAAAACTCTAAGGTAATACTTGGCTGATACTTGTATCCTGCTTTTTTAGCTTTGTCTCTGAGCACTTTTAATTTAATCCCAGCCTCATACCCCTGAAATAAAATATAGAAAGGGTGTCCAGGTTTTTCTCTTAAGTTAGAGCAAATACATGTAGATAAGTTGTCAATCAACCAGTCAATATCAGTAATAGAATTTGAAGTAGCAATGATTAATTTGTCATTAATTTTATCGCTAGTGACTGGAAAAGGAAAAAGGAAAAATCTTATTATTGTCTTAACGACTCTATTAACTGGCATACTTTCTATGTTTTCTCGCATCGCAAAATCAGCCTCTTTAACTAAAGTAAGAACTGATAATTTAAGAATACTTTCAATATTATCGTCATTTTGGAATTTCTCCTCATAAAGCTTTATGCATGAACTTATTTCATACATTGCAGAAATTGCATCGGCAAATCGGCCAGAAACCATCTCTTTTCTTTTTAAAGAGCCACCTAACAATAAAGAGGCAATATCAGTTAAGACGGCAAACTTTGCGGATAAAACTGATAAGCTTCTGTAGTAAGGCTTTGTCGTTTTATTACCATAAGGTTTTGCCAATCTGCCTCTAGTCCAAGCATAGACAATTGCTCTAGCAATGTTATTAATAAAACTTCCAACATGAGTTACTAGAGCTTTATCAAAATTCTTAATTGCATTCTTCCCGTCATCATGAAGCGCTGTTAATTCTTCTAATAATGTTTTGTGGCACCTAACAAGCCCCTGTCCAAAAATCATTAAGCTTCTAGTTAAAATATTTGCGCCTTCAACAGTAATCGCAACTGGAGCACCAGAATAGACATTTGAAACATAATTTCTTTTGCCTTGCATTACTCCTCTTCCACCATGAACATCCATTGCATCTATTGAAGAATTTTGCAATAACTGAGTGTTTCTATATTTCACTATTGCTGAAATAATCGATGGTCGATGTCCAGCATCAAGCGCCCAAGTAGAAAGATTAATGTTTGCAGTTGCTCGAAATGCATTTGTCGCAAGATTCGATAATTTCTCTTGGATTCCCTCCATTTTCGAAATTGGAATTCCAAACTGCTCACGAGTTTGTGCATAGGTACTCGTAGTTAAAAGCATAGCCTGAGTGGCAGATGCCCCAGTTACAGGCAATGATATTCCTCTACCAACACTTAGGCACTCCATAAGCATTCTCCACCCATGGCCAATCATTTTTTCACCACCAATTACCCAGTCCATTGGTATGAAAACATCTTTACCATAAATAGGGCCATTTTGAAATGGTTCACCAATTGGACGATGGCGTGTTCCTATACTTAAGCCCTCCGTTTTTCGTGGAATAAGTGCGCACGTAATTCCTAAATCATTTTTCTTATAAAGAGGGTGATCAGCTGGTAGTAAATTATCAGGGTCATATGCCTTAAAAGCCAAACCTATAACTGTAGCAATAGGTGCAAGGGTTATATAGCGCTTTTCCCAATTTAATCTTAGACCCAATACTTTATTACCTTCGTGCTCACCATAACATACTATCCCATTATCAACCAGAGAGCCTGCATCAGAACCAGCAACTGTAGACGTTAGCCCAAAGCATGGTACTTCTTTTCCTTTGGCTAAACGTGGCAAGTAATGTTGTTTTTGCTCTTCGGTCCCATACTTTAATAACAGTTCGCCAGGTCCTAAAGAATTTGGAACCATAACCGAAATTCCCAAAAATTGTGAGGCCGATGAAAGCCTTCCTACAATTATGGCATGCGCGAAATGAGAAAAACCGAGTCCATTAAATTCTTTTGGAATAATCAAGCCCAAGAATCCCTTATCAAAAATATACTGCCATACCTCTTTAGGCAAATCTTCACTGGAAACAATTTCGTAGGAATCGACCATACCACAAAGGGTTTCAACCTCATTATCAACAAAACTTTGCTCCTCATCGGTCAATTCAGTTGCCTCAAGCTCTGATAGCTTCTTCCAATCAGGATTACCTTGAAATAACTCAGCATCCCACCAAACACTTCCTGCTTCAAGTGCAATACTTTCCGTTAATCCAATTGGGGGAAGGGATTTGCGCATTAACTTATAAAGCGGCTTAGTAAATAACAATAATCTAACACTTGGAACTATTAGAACACCTAAAGCTAAAAGAAAAAGAAGTAAAAGTTGAGCACCAAAATGCTCAGCAATTACAGCGCCTGGATATGTCAACCCCACTGCTATAAGCCACAGTTGCCATGGCTTAATTTGAAACCTCACTAAAGCTACTAGTATTAATACAATAGAAAGAAAGAAAGAAAGAAGTGAATATTGAAATATAGTTTCGAGCATAGCAATTAATCCTTTTTTAAAGCGTTGTCGTAAATGAATTATTAAAAATAATAATTGAATAACTAGTATAGTTATAAAAAATAAATGTAAGTTATCATAATATAATAAAATATTAACATTTTATAATGCTTTATTTTCTAAGGATTGTAATTTTTATCTTAACTTTATGTTGAATTAGTATGAATACAAATAGTGCAGTTTGGCGATCAATTCAAAGATTACAGCAAATTTACCCAGAAAAAGTAAATGAAATTTGTAACAGGATTGGGTTATCAAAAAATATGCTATTAAATTCAAATTTATCGTTACCAATTGATATTTTTTTAAATTTTTTTATCGCGGCCGAATCAGTTTTTAATGATGAGCTTATCTCAATAAATTATGCTCGATTAGCTCAAATAAGGCCTAACTATGCTGAAGCGTTTGGATTGATGTTTGTTTATTCTAGGCACTTAAAAGAGGGCTTTAAGCTATTGCAAACTTATATAAATATTGAATTAGAAGGCATTAATTTTGTAATTAGGGAAGATCTCAATGAAGTTAAAGTGCTATTTATAGCAAACCCAAAGATTCAGCATTCATTTGTTTATGAGAATCTATGCCTTTCCATACTTGCTGCCTTCATTAAGTCTAAAAGATTCCCAATTAGATGCATTAATACAAAAATTCATACCTCTGGAGGAGCCATAAAAGAAAAATCAGTTTTTAGTTGCCCAATTAACTCTCAAAGTGCTGAAACATCAATTGTAATTAGCAAAAAAAATTATTTAAAAAAGAATGCCCTCTCAAATACCAAGCTTGTTGATTACTTAAAGTCAATTGCGCAAGAAAAAATCGATAAAAAAGTTAACAAGGCTAATCTTGTTGAAAATATTGAAGTACTGATGAACAATTATGAAAATTACTATAGCAATATCAATATTCAGGAAATATCAGATCAGCTCGGTATCAGCACTAGCCAGCTTCGCTATCAATTATCAAAAGAAAAAACAACGTTTCGAAAGACTCTAAATAACTTCAAGCTCAAAAAAGCCAAAAGTATGCTGAAAAATAGTCTTTCAGTCAAAATAATTTCATATCAACTTGGCTACTCAGATCCCTCTTCATTTATTCGTTGGTTCATTGGCCAGACTAAATTAACGCCGACAATATTTAAAACAACTAATCAAGATTAAAGTGCTAAGAGATTGGCATTACCGCCAGATGCCGTTGTATCTTCTGTAATGACACGCTCATTAACTAATTGCCATGTCTCATAAAGAGAGCTCATAACTGGGGTAATCGCTGAGCTCCGATTAACTATGAACTTTTCCACTGACATCAAATTACCAAAAAATAATATTACTTTATACGATTCACTTTTCATCAACTTCAGACTTGGCCCGTTAACCAATCTAAATATACTTTCTTTTCCAAATCCTAGTGCAATCAGAGAGTTATATTCATCATCTTTAATAAGGCTAACAACACTATTTCCTAACACAAGAGCTAGTAAAGTCTGCTTAAGTGCATCAATAGCGGTTGGACCAAGGCATAGCGCTGTTCCTTTTGGTTTATATCTAATACTATTTGATTCACCAGTTGGCCCAGGTAAGGAAATCTTAGTTGTATATTTAGCTATTTCATCATGCAGAAAGTCAAAGAAATCACTTTCAATGAATGAAAACTCGTTTTTCACTTTAGTTATAAAATCTGCACTTATTAGGATGCTCGGCAAAATCAAGTTATTAACTTGTGAATTCCCATAGAGTTTAAGCTCATGATTGGTTGTCTTAGTTGAAGCTATACTCTGGCTGTATCCATGAAGTGAACTTGGCCCTCCTGCTTTAGGACCAGTACCCGATAAGCCCTCACCTCCAAAAGGTTGAGATCCAACAACAGCGCCGATTTGATTTCGATTCACATAAACATTTCCAGCATTAACTCTAGAGGTAATTTCCTCAACTTGTTTGTCAATTCTGGAATGTATGCCAAACGTTAATCCAAAGCCTTTTGTATTTAATTGATCAATCATAGATTCCAACTCATTACTCTTGTATGAAATAACATGGAGGATTGGACCAAAAAACTCTTCATTAATCTCATCGATAGATTTAAGATTAATAATTGTTGGAGTTACATAATAGCCAGTTTGAAGATCGCATTGAATTTCTCCAATTATTTGATTTCTTTTTCTAGATTTTTCAATATAGCCTTGAAGTTTTACTTGTGCATCATGATTTATAACTGGTCCACAGTCAGTAGATAAGTGTTTTGAATTTCCAATATGGAGCTCCAACATTGCGCCCTGAATCATCTTTAGAGTTTCATCAAAGCATTCTTCCTGAATCATTAGTATCCTAAGCGCAGAACAACGTTGCCCTGCACTTTTAAATGCTCCATCAATAACATCTCTTGTTACCTGCTCGCATAAGGCGGTTGAATCTACTACCATTGCATTTAAGCCACCAGTTTCAGCAATAACTCTTGCCTCTGGATTTCCATTTTTAACTAGGTTGTGTTTGATTTGTTTTGCTACAGCTGATGAGCCTGTAAAGGCTACACCAGAAATTATTGAACTGCTAGTTAGGTAAGAGCCAATATCCGAACCCTTTCCTAAGCAAAGCTGAAATACTCCTAAAGGAATTCCAGCCTCTATTAATAACTCACTTGCTCTATAGGCTATTAAGGAGGTACTCTCAGCAGGCTTAGCAATTACAACATTCCCAGAAGCGAGTGCTGCAGCGACCTGGCCTGTAAAAATTGCTAAAGGAAAATTCCATGGGCTAATACAAACAAAAACTCCCATAGCCTTTCTTTTGTTTGGCAACACTTTTCTTGCTAAGTTTGAATAATAACGTAAGAAATCAACTGCCTCCCTTACTTCATCAATGGCATCTTGGTAGGTTTTTCCTGCCTCTCGCATTGCAAGGGCCATCAATTCAAATTGGTTTGCCTCATAGAGTTCAGCGGCTCTATTTAAACTCTCCAGAATTCTATCTGGCTCATGAGAATTTAAATTAAATGCGTTTTGTGCTGATATTAAGCAGTGATCTAACTGTGAGTGATTAGCGTAAAGCAAACTCCCCACAATATCAGCAGTATCAGATGGATTTTTTACCTCTTCCTGATTAGAGTCCTCTAGAACTATCCCAGAAATCATTGATTTTGCTTGCCATTTTTTCCTTAACCAAGGCTCTTGAGATTGAAATAGTAAATCAACTTCATTCTGCTCGGTCAGCATAATACTTGATGAGTTTTGTCGGGTATCTTTAAAAATGTCTTTTGGAAGTGGGATTTTTGAATGAGTGTTATTAGTATCTTTTTCAACTTCAGAAAAAACATCTATTGCTAAGCTTTCTGGCTTAATGTTCTCATCAAATAAATGATTAATAAAGGAGCTATTAGCTCCATTCTCTAATAATCGTCTCATTAGATAAGCCAATAACTCCTTATGACTCCCAATTGGCGCGTATACCCTTGAAAGGACATCATATTTATTTTTTATATGGATATGAAGAGACTCGCCCATACCATGAAGTCTTTGTACCTCAAATCCAACATTATCTCCAGCAATTTCGCAAACGCTGACTAATGAATGTGCATTATGACTTGCGAATTGGGGATAGATAAAATTCCTCATCAAGAGTAGTTTTTGAGCGCACACTAAAAATGAATAGTCAGTATTTATTTTTTTTGTAAAAACTGGATAATCAACCTCTCCCATAACTTGGGCTTTCTTAATTTCACTATCCCAATAAGCCCCTTTGACTAGCCTTACCATTATCTTTAAATCATATTTTTTGCAGCTTTGGTGTAGCCAATCAATTACATATGGTGAGCGCTTTTGATAAGCCTGAACTACCACTCCAAATCCTTGCCATGATGTTTTTGCAATCGAACCCATAATTCGATCAATTACGTCCAATGAGAGGTCTAAGCGCTCAGCCTCTTCGGCGTCAATATTAATTCCTATATTATATTTTTGAGCAATATTTACGAGCTCAATTATCCGAGGTAGTAATTCAGAGAGAACTCTCTCTCTGTGCATAAAATCATATTTAGGATGAAGCGCAGAAAGTTTTACCGATATTCCATCAGCCTCAAATACATTTTTTGATTGCCTATGCTTTCCAATCTCTATTAATGCATTCTTGTAAGATAAAAAATACTTGTCAGCATCTGCCATAGTCCAAGCAGCTTCTCCAAGCATGTCAAATGAATACAAACCATTTTTAGCCTTACTTGATTTAATTGCAGTTTTAATATTTTCAGCATAGACAAACTGCTTAGCAAAAAATTGCATCACATTGTTTGCACTAAACCGTATACCGGGCCTAGATAGAATCTCTAACGCTTTTTTTATTCTATTTTTAATCTCTTTATTACTTCCATGTGCAATCATCCTATCTGCAATACTAAGAGCAATAGTTGCAATGTTAACCATAGATGATTTACTGCCACCAATATGCCTGGTCCAACCCTTTCTAGCAACTTTATCAATAAATAATTTATCCCTTGTTTTATTATCTGGGACTCGAAGAAAAGCCTCAACTAGAGTCATTAATGAAAGTCCTTCATCACTTGTTAAATTATACTCGGAGATAAACAATGACAATAAGTCTGGTTGATTTGAAGTTCTTAAATCTTTGATAAGATTCGAGGTTTTTTTCTGAAAATCTATTCTTTGATATACGTCTGTTTTTTCAGACAACTTAAGCTGATCTAGGACTTCTGCTTCTGACATTACTCTTGCATCTCTCATTTTTTTTCGAGAAGGTGTGTAATCTATATCAAATACTTTAGAAGTGTATTGATCCTGCATCTTTTAAGATATATTTTAAAATAATAATAATTTTAATTTAAATCAAATAGTCATAATAACTATAATTTTTTTAAATGCATATAATAAGACTTATATATTAAAAATTTAATTATAATAGATCTATAATTTTAATTTATTTAGTGATTATGCCTACTATTGATAGTTTCGATCATAAGATTCTTAAGCTCCTTCAAAGTGATGGTCGAATGACTGTTACTGAATTGTCTAATCAAATTGGGTTATCTAAAACGCCTTGTTTAAATCGTATTAAAAAATTAGAGGCGTCAGGATATATCAAAGGCTATAAGGCCATTATTGATCATGAGTTAGTGGAGAATAACCATATTGCATTTGTTCAAATTAAGATGAATGATACAAAAACTGCCGCACTAAATTCATTCAATAGAGCAATTAAAGATATTACAGAAGTAGAGCAATGTCATATGATTGCATCAAATTTCGATTACTTATTGAAAGTCAGAACGCAAAATATGGAGAGTTATCGAAAGGTCTTAGGTGAAAAAATTTCATCACTACCAAATGTTCAGCATAGCTCAACCTTTGTCGTTATGGAAGAAATAGTAACCAGTATGTATAACTAGAACTAGCTTAGTTTGGCTTTAATTAATTGGGAAACAAGGCCCATATCAGCTTTACCATCAAGCTGACTTTTAAGAACACCCATTAGCTTACCCATATCTTTCATAGAGTCAGCTCCAGTTTCAGAAATAGCTTTAATAACTGCAGCCTCAACCTCATCTTTACTTAGCTGCTTTGGCATGTAGTTATTTATAATTAAAAGCTCTGCCTCTTCAATGTCAACTAAGTCAGTTCTTCCAGCGTCTGAAAATTGTGTTATAGAATCTTTACGCTGCTTGACCATTTTTTGAATAACAGACAAAGCTTGGCTGTCAGTCAATTCGATGCGCTCATCTATTTCTTTTTGTTTAATTGCCCCAAGAATCATACGAATTGCTTTGAGGGCTTCTTTGTCTTTAGCCTTCATTGCTAACTTCATATCGTCAGTAATGAGTTGTTTTAGCTGTGACATATTTTGATTTACTTTCTCACTATAAATAGTGATTAGTACATGCGTTTGCGGTGAATACGATTTTTTGACATTTCTTTATGAGTTCTTTTAACTGCAGCAGCTTTTTTGCGCTTATTAACCCACGTAGGCTTCTCAAAATACTCTTTTTTCCTAACATCTGTGATAACTCCCGCTCTATCACAAAGACGTCTGAAACGACGAAGTGCAATATCAAATGGTTCATTCTCTCTTACTTTAATTGCTGGCATATGGTAATTCCTTTATGATTCTTTTTTTGTTGCTTGAGCTTTAGTTTCTTTCTTAGGTGCAGCAGCTTTAGTTTCTTTCTTAGGTGCAGCAGCTTTAGTTTCTTTCTTAGGTGCAGCAGCTTTAGTTTCTTTCTTAGGTGCAGCAGCTTTAGTTTCTTTCTTAGGTGCCTCAATAATAACCTCTTCTTGGCCTTCAAAATCAACTAATTGAACTAATGCCATTGGAGCTTTATCACCTGTACGAAAACCTGCTTTTAAAATACGTATATATCCACCAGGACGATCTTGATAAAAAGGGCCCAATTGCGTAAACAACTTAGCAACCATTGCATCATCTCTTAGTTTAGAGAAAATATGACGACGATTAGCAACGCTATCTGCCTTGGCTCTTGTAATTAAAGGCTCGATAACGCGTCTTAATTCTTTCGCTTTAGGAAGTGTTGTTTTAATTGTTTCATGCAGAATTAATGAATTAGCCATATTCTTAAACATGGCTTTTCTATGCGATGAATTTCTATTTAATTGTCTACCTGACTTTCTGTGTCTCATTATTTTTCCTTATTCACTCATTAAGTCAACTGGTGGCCAGTTTTCAATCTCTGTACCAAGCTCTAAATTTTTCTCAGTCAAAACTTCTTTAATTTCATTAAGTGACTTACGACCCAAGTTTGGAGTTCTAAGTAAGTCTTGCTCTGATTTTTGAATCAAGTCACCAATGTAATAGATTTGTTCGGCTTTCAAACAGTTTGCAGAGCGAACTGTTAATTCAAGCTCATCAACAGCCGATAAATACATTGGAGGAAAGTCATCTGAAGTTGGTTGCGGCTCTTCTTCGATTACTGGCTCTAACTCAACAAATGACGATAGTTGATCTTGAAGAATTGTAGCAGCTCTCTTAACAGCATCTTCAGCGTTAATTGAACCATTAGTTTCAATAACGATATTTAGCCTATCTAGATTCACTTTTTGCTCAACTCTTGCAGATTCAACTGTAAAGCTAACTCTTTTAATTGGAGAAAAACTTGCATCTAATTGAATACTTCCAATTGTTTCAGAATCAACTGATCTAGCGACAGCAACATCGTAACCAACACCAGTACCAATAACAACAGTCATTCTAATTTTTCCACCTTCATTAACAGTGGCTATTACTTTCTCAGGGTTAAATACAGAAACATCTGTACCATTTGCCTCAATATCTGCAACAGTAAGTTCACATGGACCTTGTTTCTCAATAATAACTGTAGCGCTATCACTTGAGTTTAGACCAATAGAAGCTTCTTTAAGATTAAGGAGTATATCTAGTACGTCTTCTTGAACACCTTCAATCGTTGAAAATTCATGCATTACACCATCGATTGCTACTTCTGTAATGGCAGACCCAACCATAGAAGATAATAATGTTCTTCTAATTGAATTTCCTAATGTGTGTCCAAATCCTCTTTCAAAAGGCTCAAGAACAACGCGATATTCATTTTTAGACAACTCAACTGAATCTACTAATTTTGGTTTTAGAAAATTTCTTGCACTTCCTTGCATATTTAATTCCTATTTAGAATACAATTCAACGATTAATTGCTCTGAAATATCTGAAGATAATTCATCGCGAGCAGGTACATTTTTAAAAACACCTTTCAATGCTTTGTTATCAACATCCAACCACTCAGATAATCCGCTCTGACCAGAAATTTCAAGTGCTAGTTGAATTCGGCTTTGTTTTTTTGCTTTTTCTCGAACAGAGATTTCATCATTTGCACTGACTTGGAAAGAGGGTATATTAACTAATTTTCCATTTACTACAATTGACTTATGAGACACTAACTGTCTAGCTTCTGCACGAGTAGAGGCGAAACCCATTCTGTAAACAACATTATCCAGGCGGCACTCAAGAAGTGATAATAAATTTTCACCCGTTGGTCCTTTTTTTGCACTAGCTTTTTTATAGTAAAGACTAAACTGCTTTTCTAAGACACCATAGATACGTCTAACTTTTTGCTTTTCACGAAGTTGTAAACCATATTCACTGCCTTTTTGACGACGCGCGTTTGCTCCATGCACCCCAGGAAGTTGTGTTAATTTACATTTAGAATCAATAGATCGAATTCCACTTTTAAGCTCTAAGTCAACACCTTCACGGCGAGCTAGCTTACATGTAGGACCTGTATATCTTGCCATAATTTATCCTTATACTCTACGTTTCTTAGAAGGACGACAACCATTATGAGGTATAGGCGTCACATCTGTTATTGATTGAATTTTTAACCCTTGTGCATTCAAGCCACGAATAGCAGAGTCGCGACCTGGGCCTGGACCTTTAACTCGAACTTCTACATTTTTCATTCCAAAAGCTTGTGCTTTTTCACCACAATTACCGGCAGCGACTTGTGCAGCAAACGGAGTAGATTTTCTAGAACCCCTAAAACCCGCACCACCTGAAGTTGCCCAACATAGTGTGTTTCCATGACGATCTGTGATCATCACGATAGTGTTATTAAAAGTTGCATGAATATGCGCAATACCGTCAGAAACGATTTTCTTAGACTTCTTTTTAACTGTTTGCTCTTTTGCCATAGTAACTATATGCCTTAATTATTTGATTAAACGACGCGGACCCTTTCGAGTTCTAGCGTTTGTTTTAGTTCTTTGACCACGTAAAGGTAATCCCTTTCTATGGCGAATACCACGATAGCAGCCTAAATCTCTAAGACGCTTTATATTCATAGCAACTTCACGACGCAAGTCCCCTTCAACTTCAAATTGAGAGATTGCTGTACGAATTGACTCTAACTGATCTTCAGTTAATGCAGATACCTTCGTACTCGGCTCTAACTTTAGTGTTTTACAAATTAACTTTGATCTAGTTTCTCCAATACCAAAAATTGATTGTAAACCAATTACAATATGCTTGTTTGTTGGAATATTTATGCCTGCAATACGTGCCATATACTCTACCTATGCCTCAAAAAAATTATATTTTTGAATGGATATTTCCATTCAAAATTTTAAAGTTGAAAAATCGTGCAATTTTACTTTGTAAATCAACGTCTGTCAATGTCATCAACCTTGCCTTTGCTTATGACGAGGCTCTTTACATATGACACGAATCACTCCATGTCTCTTAATAATTTTGCAATCCTTACAAATTTTTTTCACTGATGCTCTCACTTTCATAACTTACCCTTACTTTAAATTTGCTTTACGCATTAAACCTTCATATTGATTAGACATCATATGAGATTGCGCTTGTGCTATAAAATCCATTACTACAACTACGATAATCAAAAGGCTAGTACCACCAAAGTAGAAAGGCACGTTCCAATATAAAATTAAAAACTCTGGAAGTAAGCATACTGCTGTTATATAAATAGCTCCCACTGCTGTTAACCTAGAAGTAACCGCATCTATATAGTCTGCTGAGTGCTGCCCAGGTCTAATTCCTGGAATAAAACCACCTGATTTCCTTAAGTTGTCTGCTGTATCTTTTGCATTAAAAGTTAGAGCAGTATAGAAAAATGTAAAAAAGATAATGGCTGCGCCATAAAAAATTATATAAAGAGGTTGTCCAGGTGAAATACTTGACGTAATGTCTGCTAACCAGCCCATCCCATCAGATTGAGAAAACCAACCACCTAAAGTTGCAGGAAATAGAATAATACTCGAAGCAAAAATTGGCGGTATTACTCCTGCCATATTGATCTTAAGTGGTAAATAAGAAGTCTGGCCACCGACCATTTTTCGTCCCTGTTGCCTCTTTGCATAATTAACTGCAATTCTTCTTTGCCCACGCTCCATGAAAACAACAAAGGCCATAACTAAAACAACCATTGCTAGCATTAGTACTACGACAAATACGCTTAATTCCCCAGTACCTACCATACTAAGTGTGTTTCCAAATGAAGAAGGTAATCCTGCAACAATACCCGCAAAAATTATCATCGAGATTCCATTTCCAATTCCTTTTTCACTAATCTGTTCTCCAAGCCACATCAAGAATAAAGTACCAGTAGTTAGTGTAACTACTGTAACAAAACTAAATGTTAGACCAGGATTTGTAACTAACGCAACACCGCCGCCTGATTGAGACTGAAGCGCAATTGATACACCATAAGATTGAAACACCGCTAAAAGGACTGTACCCATTCTAGTATATTGAGTAATCGTTCTTCTTCCTCGATCACCTTCTTTTTTAAGCTGTTCAAATTTTGGAACAACTGAAGTCATCAAGTTCATGATAATGGAAGAAGAAATATAAGGCATAATTCCAAGCGTAAATATCGATAAGCGCTCTAACGCTCCGCCTGAAAACATATTCATCATTCCTAATATGCCAGTTCTATTATCTTCAACGAGAGAGGCAAGCGCAGTCTGCGATATAAATGGAATCACAATATGCGTTCCAAGTCTGAAAACGATTAAAGCACCGACTAGGTATAGGATGCGTTTTAATAGATCTTCACTCATCTCATTACTCGCTTATGGTTCCTTTTGCAGCTTCAATAGCTGCTTTAGCACCCTTAGTTGGCTTAATTCCAACTAAGTTAATAGCGCGATTGATTTCACCTGACAGCATAACCTTAACTCTTAATATATTTTTAGTTACAAGGTTGTGCTTCTTAAGAACATCAATATTGATGTCAGTTTCAGTTAACTTATCAAGTTGAGATAAAGTTACCTGAGAAGTTATTATAGAAACCCTTGACGAAAAGCCAACCTTAGGCAATCTTCTTTGAAGTGGCATCTGACCACCTTCAAAACCAACCTTAGAAAATCCACCAGATCGTGATTTTTGACCTTTGTGACCCCTACCAGCAGTTTTACCCATTCCAGAACCTATGCCTCTTCCGACACGCTTTCTGCTAGTTTTTTCGCCTACTGCAGGCTTCAAAGTATTTAAATTCATTATTTAACCCTCAACTTTTAATAAGTAAGACACTTTATTAATCATGCCTCTTACTTCTGGCGTGTCTTCAAGAACAACCGTATGGTTAATTCTTTTTAATCCTAAACCAGTTACTGTAGCACGATGCTTAGGAAGACGCCCATAAAAACTTTTAACTAATGTCACACTTACTGTTGGCTTTGTAGATGAAGCTTTTTTAGTAGGTGCTTTTTTTGTTTCAACTACTTTAGTAGCCTCAACTTTCTTATCAGCAACTTTTTTAGGGGCTGCTTTTTTAGGAGCTGCTTTTTTAGGGGCTGCTTTGATATCTACTTTTTTCTCAGCCATCAGACCTCTCCAGTAATTTGTTCAACTGTTTTGCCGCGCTTTGCAGCAACTATTTGTGGCGATGACATTTGAGTTAAACCTTCAACAGTAGCCCTAACAACACTAATTGGGTTACGAGTACCATTACACTTTGCCAAAATATTATGTACACCAACTGCCTCTAAAACACTACGCATTGGTCCGCCAGCAATCACACCTGTACCTTCAGATGCTGGCTGCATATAAACTTTAGCAGCTCCAACAGATGATGTAATAGGGTAGTGCAATGTTCCATTTACTAATGGGACTGGCTTCATTGCTCTTTTAGCTTTATCCATTGCTTTTTGAATAGCTAAAGGAACTTCACGCGCTTTTCCAGTTCCATACCCAACTTTTCCGTTTCCATCACCAACTACTACTAGAGCAGAAAAACCAAAAATTCTACCGCCTTTAACAACTTTAACTACGCGTCGAATATTAACCAGCTTTTCGATGAATTCGCTTTCTTCTTTATAATTATTTCTTTTATTATCAGCCATTCTTTAAACCTTAAATTTACTTAATTAAAAATCTAATCCGCCTTCTCTTGCCGCTTCAGCAAGGGCTTTTACTCGTCCGTGATACTTAAATCCAGAACGATCAAATGCGACCTTAGAAACTTTAGCTTTTTTAGCAGCCTTTGCTATCAAATCTCCAACCTTTGAAGCGGCTTCAACATTTCCACCATTCTTCATTTTCAAAGATATGCTTGATGCAGAAGCTAACGTTTTCGTGCCACAACCACTAATAATCTGAGCATATATATGTTGAGAAGATTTAAATACACATAAACGCTCAACATCTCTTTCAGCATGCTTTGCTCTAAATTTTGTTGCTCTTCTTAAACGAGCATCTTTTTTTGATAATTTCATTTAACTACCTTTAATCTATTATTTTTTCTTAGCAGCTTTACGAACAACCTGCTCATCTGTATAGCGAACACCTTTACCTTTATATGGCTCTGGTGGACGGAATGCTCTAATTTCTGCTGCTGCTTGACCAACTTTCTGCTTATCAATACCTTTAACAATAACCTCTGTCTGCGAAGGAGTTTCAACAGAAATACCTTCAGGCAAGTTATAGTTAACTGGATGAGAAAAACCTAAAGTTAAGTTTAATACTTTACCTTGCGCTTTAGCACGATAACCAACTCCAATTAGGGTTAACTTCTTCTCCCAGCCTTCGGTAACGCCTTTAATTAAATTTGCTGTATTTGCTCTTACTGTTCCAGCTTGAGCCCATGCGCCTTTTTGTTCTTTCTTACTCACTTCATTTGGCTCAAAGGTTAATACATTATCGTTATTAGAAACAAGGACTGCTGAATTAACGTGCATTGTCATTTCACCAAGTTTTCCTTTGACCGAAATTAATCCTTCAGCTTGCGTAATATTTACGCCTTCAGGGATTGTAATTGGTGCTTTTGCAATTCTAGACATTCTTAATCTCCAATATTATGAAACACTGCACAAGACTTCACCACCAATATTTTGGGCTTTGGCAGCTTGACCTGTCATCACACCTTTTGGTGTTGAAACAATGACAATACCTAAACCATTCATAATTCTTGGCATCTCGTCTTTGCTTGCATAATGTCTTAAGCTAGGCTTAGAAATTCTGTTTAAGGATTCAATAACTGGTTGGTCATCAAAATATTTTAATTTTATTACTAACGTTTTGTTAGCAGCTTTATCACCTTCAATAGCAAAAGAAGTAATATAACCTTCGTCTTGCATAACACTGGCAATTGCAGACTTCAAATTTGAAGCTGGGATACTTACTTGATCTTTATTAACTGCTTGTGCATTCCTAATTCTAGTCAACATATCAGCTATTGGGTCAGACATACTCATATTAAACTCCTACCAGCTTGCTTTAGATAATCCAGGAACTTCACCATTCATAGTGCGCTCTCTGAGTTGAGATTTGGCCAAGCCAAATTTACGATAAAACCCATGAGGACGTCCTGACAGACCGCAACGGTTACGTTGACGAACAGGTGAAGCATCTCTTGGAAGTGATTGCAATTTAATCACCGCCTGGAAACGATCTTCATCAGAGGTATGAATACTCTTAATAATTTTTTTTAGCTCAAGGCGTTTTTCCTTGAACTTTTCAACCAACTTTGATCGCTTAAGATCTCTGTTAATCATAGACTTTTTAGCCATTATTTTCTCCTTTAAATGGAAAATTAAACATCGCCAATAGTTTCTTAGCATCTTCATCATTTTTTGCATTGGTAGTGATTGCAATATCCATACCACGTACTTTTGTTACTTTATCAAATTCTATTTCAGGAAACACTATTTGCTCTGTAATTCCCATATTGTAGTTTCCACGCCCATCAAACGATTTATCATTAAGTCCACGAAAATCTCTAATGCGAGGTATTGCAACATTCACTAAACGATCTAAAAATTCGTACATTCTTTCTTTTCTCAAAGTAACTTTACATCCAATAGCATTGCCCTCTCTGAGCTTAAAACTAGCTACTGACTTTCTTGCTAAACAAGTCATTGGCTTTTGTGAAGAAATTAGGCCAAGCTCCTCAAGAGCACTTTCTAATATTTTTTTATCACCCAATGCACTACCTAAGCCCATATTGATTGTTATTTTTTCAATCTTAGGAACAGACATTGAATTTGAAACACCTAATACTTCCTTTAATTTAGGGAGAATTTCATTTTTGTATTGTTCTTGTAATCTAGACACTTATCACCTATTTATTTGTTATATCAAAGTACGGATTCACCGCTCGATTTGTAAAATCTCTCTTTTACGCCTTTATCATCAGCCCTAACTCCAATGCGATCTGCCTTCTTTGAAGTTGGGTTGTAAATTGCAACATTTGAGATACTTAATGGCATTTCCTTTTCTTCGATGCCACCTTGAATCCCTTCCTGAGGATTAGCACGAACATGTTTTTTGGCAAGGTTTAAACCTTCAACAATAACTTTTGCTCCAAGCACTTTTTTTACAGATCCAATTGAGCCCTTGTCTTTTCCTGCAATAACTATTACTTCATCATTTTGCTTAATTTTCATCATTACAGAACCTCTGGTGCAAGTGAAACAATCTTCATAAACTGTGCATTTCTTAATTCACGAGTCACAGGTCCAAAAATACGTGTGCCGATTGGCTCTAATTTAGGATTTAAAAGTACTACAGCATTGTTATCAAAACGAATTCGAGATCCATCACTTCGGCGAACACCTTGAGCTGTTCGAACAACTACTGCATCATAAACATCACCTTTCTTAACTTTACCTCGTGGAGATGCTTCTTTTATACTAACCTTAATAACGTCACCAATATTGGCATAACGACGCTTAGAACCACCTAAAACTTTAATACACATTGCTTTAACACCGCCACTATTGTCAGCTATATGTAATCTTGTTTGCATTTGAATCATATTCTTCTCTCTTAAATGCTACTAGTTAATCAATATTTACAGATTTTTCAACAACTTCTACCAACGCCCAATTCTTTGTTTTCGAAAATGGCTTTGATTCAGAAACTTTTACGACATCACCAAGACCACATTCATTCTTTTCATCATGTGCGTGGACTTTTGTACTGCGCTTAATATATTTTTTATAAATTGGATGACGGACTTTGCGTTCAACTAAAACAGCAATGGTTTTGTCACGACTATTACTAACAACTGTTCCTGTTAGTGTTCTTTCTACTGAATTAGTTTCACTCATGACTTCTTCTCATTAATTATTGTTTTAATTTGGGCAATTGATTTTTTTGATTTACTAAGCTTTGATAAATCACTCAATTGAGAAGTACTCTGCTGCATGCGCAATTCAAAGTGCTCTTTAAGCAAGGTTATAAGCTGTTCATTTAATTGAGACTCATCTTGATCTCTTAATTCTTTAACATCCATTACATTATTGTCCGTTTAATTACTGTTGTTTTAACTGGAAGCTTTGCAGCTGCAAGCTCAAAAGCTTCTCTCGCAGTTACTTCGTCAACTCCCTGCATTTCAAATAACATTTGGCCAGGCTTAATAAGTGCAACCCAATATTCAACACTCCCTTTACCTTTACCCATGCGAACTTCTAAGGGTTTTTTAGTAATTGGCTTATCAGGAAAGACACGAATCCAAATTTTTCCTTGACGCTTAACATGTCTTGTCATTGCACGACGTGCAGCTTCAATCTGTCTCGCAGTCATTCGACATCTTCCAGTTGCTTGCAGCCCAATATCGCCAAAGCTTACATTGTGACCAGCAGCTAAACCACGGTTGCGGTTTTTCATCATTTTTCTAAATTTTGTACGTTTAGGTTGCAACATTTGTTAATTCCTTTACTTCTTTACTGTTTGTTTTCCAGCACCACGCTTTGAAACTTCTTCAATAGTGCCTTTATTATGATCTAAGATTTCGCCTTTAAAAATCCATACTTTAATGCCGATAACTCCATACTGAGTATTTGCTCTATAACTACTATAGTCAACGTCAGCTCTAAATGTGTGTAACGGAACACGGCCTTCACGGTACCACTCAGATCGAGCAATTTCAGCACCATTTAATCTACCACTTACCATTATTTTAATTCCTAGAGCACCCAATCTTGTAGCATTACCTAGCACACGCTTTACTGCGCGTCGATACATCACTCGTTTTTCAAGCTGTTGTGCAATGTTCTCAGCAACTAAGCGAGCATCTAATTCTGGTTGCTTAACTTCTTCAATACTAATATGAACTGGAACGCCCATCATTTTTGATACTAGGTTCTTCAACTTCTCAATATCAGCTCCTTTTTTGCCAATGACTATTCCAGGTCGAGCTGTATGAATAATAACTTTAGCTGTATTTGATAATCTTTCAATACTAATACGACTTACTGAAGCCGTTGATAACTCTTTAAACAAGAAATCTCTCACAGAAATGTCAGACAACAAATATTCTGAATAGTTTTTACTACTGGCATACCACTTTGAATGCCAATCTTTTACAATTCCTAATCTAATGCCTACTGGATTTACTTTTTGACCCATAATTTTTTACTCGCTTACGCCAACACTAATGTGGCTTGATCGTTTAAGAATACGATTCGCTCTACCTTTTGCTCTTGGGCGAATACGTTTCATTGTAGAACCTTCATTTACGAAAATACTACTTACCTTTAGTTCATCTACATCTAATCCATCATTATGCTCAGCATTAGAAATCGCCGAACTTAAAACTTTTTTTACAAGTACCGCAGCCTTTTTATTGCTAAATGTCAGAATACTCAAAGCCTCTTCAACTGGCTTATTTCGAATTTGATCAGCAATTAATCTAACTTTAAAAGGTGAGATTTTTGCATATTTATGAATTGCTTTAACTTCTATCATGATGTCACCTTATGCCTACGATTTACGGTCACCAGAGTGACTCTTGAATGTTCTTGTTACGGCAAACTCGCCTAGTTTATGGCCAATCATATTCTCATTAATCGAAACTGGAACATGATTACGCCCATTATGTATAGCTATTGTTAGCCCAATCATTTCAGGAACAATAACTGAACGACGCGACCAAGTCTTAATTGGTTTTCTATCGTTGTTATCTTGAGCCTTTAATACTTTCTTGATTAAGTGCTCATCTACAAATGGACCTTTTCTTAGTGATCTTGCCATAATTTCCCTTTAATTTCTACGACGTACGATAAGTTTATCAGTACGTTTATTGCTTCGTGTTTTGTATCCCTTAGTAGGAGTACCCCAAGGAGAAACCGGATGCCTACCACCACTAGTTTTTCCTTCACCACCTCCATGTGGGTGATCGACTGGATTCATTACTACACCACGAACTGTTGGTCTAACACCTCTCCAGCGTGTTGCTCCAGCCTTTCCTAGTTTTCTTAAACTATGTTCTGACTTTGAAACCTGCCCAAGAGTAGCACGACATTCAGCTAGTACTTTTCTAACTTCACCAGAGCGAAGCCTAAGGGTAACGTAGTTACCTTCTTTAGCAACTAGTTGGACTGATGTACCCGCACTGCGAGCAATTTGAGCACCTTTTTGTGGCTTAAGCTCAACACAATGTATTACGCTACCAAGTGGGATGTTACTCAAAGGCAAGGCATTACCAGCTTGTATAGCAACTGAGTTTCCAGAAATTACTTGGTCTCCAGCATTAACACCCTTCGGTGCAATTATGTACCGTCTTTCACCATCAGCATATAAAACTAAAGCAATGTTTGCACTTCTATTTGGATCGTATTCAATTCTTTCTACTGTTGCAGCAATATCATCCTTATTACGTTTAAAGTCGATAATACGATATCTCTGTTTATGGCCTCCACCTCTATGCCTAACTGTGATTTTTCCACGGTTATTTCGACCATTTATTCTATTCTTACTCTCTGTTAAAGCTGCAAAAGGCTTTCCCTTATGCAAATCTTTATCAACAACACTGACAACATGTCTTCTGCCTGGTGAGGTTGGTTTTCTTTTTATAACTAATGCCATAATAAATTCTCTATGAAGCAGTTACGTCAATCATCTGACCTTCAGACACTTTAACGACCGCTTTTTTCCAATTAACACGCTGTCCAACTTTACCTTTGTAAGTCTTTCTCTTGCCTTTTACATTCGAAGTAGTAACACCTTCAACAGTAACTCCAAATAATTCTTCAACTGCAGCTTTAACTTCTCTCTTATTGCTATCAGGTTTGACCTTAAAGATGTACTGGTTATTAGCTGATGCTAGAGTAGATTTTTCAGAAACAATTGGTCCTAGTAGGACACTTAATATTTTTTCTTTATTCATAACATTGCCTCAACTTTTTTTAACGCAGCTTTTGTCATTACAACATTGTCATAACCAATTAAGCTTACTGGGTCAATACTTTGAGTATCGCAAACACCAACATGGTATAAATTCCTTGAAGACAAGTACAAGTTCTCATCTAGCTCATCTGTCATTAACAAAGCATCCTTAAGATTTAAGGATTTCATTAGTGACGTAATATTTTTTGTTTTAGGTTCGGTAATTTCAAGATCTGAAACTATCTTTAGGCGATCATTGCGAAGTAGCTCCGAAAATATAACGCTAATTGCACCTTTGTACATTTTTTTATTAACTTTTTGAGAATAATTACGAGGCTGAGCGGCAAAAGTTACACCACCACTTCTCCAAATAGGTCCACGTGAAGTACCTGCTCTAGCACGACCAGTTCCCTTCTGTTTCCAAGGCTTCTTTCCACCACCACTTACAGCAGCACGATTTTTTTGTGCTTTAGTGCCACTTCTACCACCCGCCATATAAGCAGTTGTTATTTGATGAACTAATGACTCATTATAGTTCCGACCAAAAATATCATCTGAAACTTCTTGAGAAGTAGATTTGTTCGTTTTTAAATTTAATACTTTTACTTTCATCATTAGACCTTTAAATAACTATTTATTAAGCTTCAGTTTCTTTATCTTGATTTTGTTCTATATCTGCTGCAACATCTTCAACTATAGGAGCTTCAACTTCTGCTTCCACTGATGCCTCAACAACTGTTTCTTCAGCTTCTTCAACTGGAGCAACTTGTTGATCAGATAGCTGCTTACTTATTTCAGAATTAATTTTGTTCTTTTTATCTGACAAAAACACCCTTACAAAGCCATTTTTAGAGCCTGGAATTGCGCCTTTAACTAATAATAGATTACGCTCACTATCAACCCGTAGGATTTCCAAACACTCTTCTGTCACTTGAGCATTACCCATTTGACCGGCCATTTTTTTACCTTTAAATACGCGACCTGGATCCTGACATTGTCCTGTTGAACCAATCGCACGGTGAGAAACTGAGTTTCCATGAGTTGCATCTTGCATACTAAAGTTATGACGCTTTACACCACCCTGAAATCCTTTACCTTTCGATTTACCTGTGACATTTACATAATGCCCAGCACCAAAAAATGAAACATCAAGGTTAGGCATATCAGAAACTTCGTTTTCACTTACTCTCATTTCCCAAAGTCCAAGGCCAATTTCTTGAGAAGCTTTTGCGTAATGACCTTTTAATGAACTAGATACGCGACGGATTTTTGCATCGCCTTTTTTATTAGTCTTTTTTCCTGTTGTAACTTGAACAGCATTATAACCATCTGTATCAACAGACTTACTCTGCACTACTCGGTTAGGTTCTATCTTAATGACACTAACAGAAGACGCTGAACCATCATCAGCCATCAAACGTGTCATTCCTAATTTTTTTCCTACTAATGCAATTGCCATTTTATTAATCCTTTCTATTCTATTAGTTAAGTTGGATTTTTACATCAACACCAGCTGCAAGATCCAATTTCATCAATGCGTCTACTGTTTTATCTGTTGGACTAATTACGTCCATCAACCTAACATAAGTTTTAAGTTGGTACTGATCTCTAGCATCTTTATTAACATGCGGAGAAGACAACACAGTAAAACGCTCTGTCTTGGTAGGCAAAGGGATTGGACCCCTTACACTTGCACCAGTTCGTTTCGCTGTTTCTACAATCTCTACGGCAGATTTGTCGATTAATCGATGATCAAATGCCTTTAATTTAATTCTAATATTTTGATTGCTCATTTGCCTATTTACCTTATCTAACTTGTGATACGAAAAAACCGTCGATTATACAAGATATCGACGGCTCTTATTCAACTAATCAACTCGTAATTTTCGAGACGACTCCAGCACCTACTGTACGTCCACCTTCTCTAATTGCAAATCTTAATCCTTCTTCCATTGCAATCGGAGCTAGTAACTCAATTGTCATCTTCACATTGTCACCTGGCATAACCATTTCAACGCCTTTTGGCAGTTCGCATGCACCAGTAACGTCTGTTGTTCTGAAGTAGAACTGTGGACGATAATTGTTAAAGAATGGAGTATGACGTCCACCTTCTTCTTTACTTAAAACATATATCTCTGCTTCAAACTTAGTGTGTGGGTTAATCGTACCTTTTTTAGCAAGTACTTGACCACGCTCAACATCTTCACGCTTCGTACCACGTAGAAGAACACCAACGTTATCACCTGCTTCACCTGAGTCAAGCAATTTTCTAAACATTTCAACACCTGTACAAGTAGTCAGCTGCGTATCTTTAATACCAACGATTTCGATTTCATCACCAACATTAACAACACCACGTTCAATACGACCTGTTACAACTGTTCCACGGCCTGAGATTGAGAACACGTCCTCAATTGGCATTAGGAATGTCTTATCTGTATCACGCTCTGGAGTTGGGATGTATGTATCTAATGCTTCAACTAACTTCATAATTGAAGGAACACCAATATCTGATGTGTCACCTTCTAGTGCTTTCAATGCTGAACCAAAAATCACTGGAGTGTCATCACCTGGGAATTCGTATTCTGTCAAAAGTTCACGGATTTCCATTTCAACAAGCTCTACTAATTCTTCATCATCAACCATATCGGCTTTGTTCATGTAAACAACGATGTAAGGAACACCCACTTGACGAGACAATAGAATGTGCTCACGTGTTTGAGCCATTGGTCCATCAGTTGCAGCGATTACAATAATAGCGCCGTCCATTTGAGCAGCACCCGTAATCATGTTCTTAACGTAGTCCGCGTGTCCTGGGCAATCAACGTGAGCGTAGTGACGAGCTTCTGACTCATACTCTACGTGCGCTGTTGAGATCGTAATACCACGCTCTCTTTCTTCAGGAGCATTATCAATATTTGCATAATCCTTGAATTCACCACCGTTCATCTCAGCCATAACCTTAGTAAGGGCTGCAGTTAAAGTAGTTTTTCCATGGTCAACGTGACCAATTGTTCCCACATTTACGTGTGGTTTGGTTCTTTCAAATTTCTCTTTTGCCATTTCTAATCCCCTATTAAGTATTTAATTTTTCAATAACATCTTCAGCAACATTCCTTGGAGCAGCAGTATATTTAGCAAACTCCATAGAGTAATTTGCACGCCCTTGAGACATCGAACGAAGATCCGTTGCATATCCAAACATTTCTGCTAAAGGAACCTCAGCCTTGATTTGCTTACCAGCTGGAGTGTCGTCCATAGCACTTACAATACCTCTCCTTCGATTTAAGTCACCCATGACATCACCCATATAATCCTCAGGTGTTGATACTTCAACTTTCATCATTGGCTCTAGTAATTGAGGATTAGCAAGTTTAACGCCTTCTCTAACACACATAGAGGCTGCAATTTTAAACGCCATTTCGTTGGAATCGACATCATGATAAGACCCATCATAGACAGTAACTTTAACATCAACTAATGGGAATCCAGCAATAACGCCGTTTTGCATTTGCTCTTGAACACCTTTATTAACTGCTGGTACATATTCCTTAGGAATAACACCACCTTTAATTTCATC